>NVRK02000085.1 GCA_002400845.2 Hyphomicrobiales bacterium | reverse complement strand
GTGCTTCTGCAATTATTGGCATAGCCGCTGGTGCGGTTCAGGGTTATTTTGGCGGCTGGGTAGATATGATTTTCCAGCGACTAATTGAAATTTGGTCCTCTACGCCGCAGCTGTATATTCTGCTGATTATTGCCGCAATTTTGCCGCCCGGATTTTGGATATTGCTAGGTATTTTATTATTATTTTCTTGGGTTGGGTTTGTTGGCATTGTAAGAGCCGAGTTTTTACGCGCTCGAAATTTTGAATATGTTAAAGCCGCACGAGCGTTGGGCGTTGGCAACCGGTTCATTATGTTCCGTCATTTATTGCCAAATGCAATGGTCGCAACGCTAACCTTTATGCCGTTCATCTTAAGTGGGTCGGTAACAACGCTTACCTCTTTAGACTTTTTAGGGTTAGGTTTGCCACCTGGCTCTGCCTCATTAGGCGAATTGTTGTTGCAAGGTAAAAACAACATATCCTCACCTTGGCTGGGCATCTCTGGTTTTCTTGTTATATCGGTTATGTTGTCATTATTGGTATTTGTGGGCGAAGCTGTGCGCGATGCGTTTGACCCTAGAAAGGCATTTTCATAAATGGCCAAAGCGTCCAACAAAGCATTGCTAGAAATTAAAAATTTCTCAGTTGCTTTTACCCAAGGCGGCAAGACCACAACAGCCGTAGATCAAATTTCGTTCAACATAAAAGCTGGCGAAACTGTTGCTCTAGTTGGCGAATCTGGATCAGGTAAATCTGTCACTGCGCTATCTGTTTTAAAGCTTCTTCAATATCCTGCGGCCTCGCACCCAACAGGTGAAATTTTATTTGAAGGCAAAGATATCCTAAAGGTTTCTCAATCAGAATTGCGCGGCATTCGTGGCAATGATGTAACCATGATTTTTCAAGAACCTATGACATCGTTAAACCCATTGCACACCATTGAACGCCAAATAAGTGAAGTGTTGAAATTGCATAAGGGCATGAATGATAAGGACGCTAGAACGCGTACCATTAAGCTTTTAAATCAGGTCGGCATTAGAGACCCCGAAAAACGCCTTAGTGCTTATCCGCACCAAATGTCTGGCGGCCAAAGACAACGTGTTATGATTGCCATGGCTTTAGCCAATGAGCCAAAATTGTTGATTGCTGACGAGCCAACAACGGCGCTTGATGTAACCGTTCAGGCACAGATTTTAAAGCTGTTAAAAGATTTACAAAAATCTCATAAATTGGCGATGCTTTTCATAACCCATGATTTGGGTATCGTTCGCAAAATTGCCGACAGAACCTGCGTTATGACTAAAGGCAAGATTGTTGAGCAAGGCAAAACCAGCACAATTTTTGACAACCCCAAACATGAATACACAAAACATTTATTGTCAGCTGAGCCCAAAGGCAATCCACCCAAGACCGATAAGTCTAAACCTGTAATTATTGAGGCAAAAGGCATGCGTGTTTGGTTCCCAATTAAAGAGGGGTTTTTACGCAAAACTGTGGACCACATAAAAGCGGTTGATGGCATAGATTTAATCCTACGTGAGGGACAAACCCTTGGCGTGGTGGGCGAATCTGGCTCTGGAAAAACCACCCTTGGCATGGCGTTAACGCGGCTTATTTCTTCGGAAGGAAAAATTGTTTTTCTTGGCAAGAACATTGATGCATATTCTTTTAGGCAAATGCGAAAAATGCGTGATCGCATGCAAGTTGTTTTTCAAGACCCTTATGGATCACTTAGTCCGCGCATGTCGGTTGCAGAGATTATTCAAGAAGGCCTTAAAATCCATGAACCAAAGCTATCTGCTAGCGAGCTAGATAAACGGGTAGTTGCCGTGCTGAAAGAAACTGGGTTAGACCCAGAAACACGTCACCGTTATCCGCATGAATTTTCTGGCGGTCAAAGACAACGCATTGCGATTGCAAGAGCAATTGTTTTGGAACCTAAATTTATTGTTCTGGATGAACCTACCTCAGCACTTGATATGAGTGTGCAGGCCCAAGTGGTAGATTTGCTAAGGGACTTGCAAAAACGCCGAGGGCTTTCCTATATGTTCATCAGCCATGACTTGAAGGTTGTTCGCGCACTGGCCAATGAAGTGATTGTTATGAAACTTGGAAAAGTGGTTGAACAAGGCAGTGCTAAACAAATATTTGAAAATCCAAAAACTGCTTATACAAAGGCTTTGATGGCGGCGGCATTTGATATTGATACCGCACCTGACAATACTATTGACCAATAATATATTTTGTCGTTAAGCGCTTAATGCTTTAGGTCTTCTAACGCCAATTGGCATTGCATATAAGTGTGCAATGCGTTCAATTGCTTCGTTCAGCGGTTCGCTCACAACACTCATTGTGTGACCATTGGCATGTAAGAATTGTTGGTTCTTATGCTTGGTACCTTGGCAAATACCAACATGACCTTTCCAAAAAACCAAATCGCCACGTTGTAGATTTGACCAATCTTTTTCAACTTCAATTGGCGTGCCAATGCTTGCGGCCTGCATGTCAGAATCGCGCAACACTTCTAATCCAGCCATTCTCATAGAAATTTGAACCAGGCCAGAACAATCGATGCCAAAGCCAGTTGCTCCGCCCCATAAATAAGGTGTGTGCAAAAGTGTTTCTGCAACGCTAACATAATCTTTGGCGTAATCATCAACTGGCTCATTTATTGGCTTTAAGTGATTGGCAAAAATAACTGCCCCATCGCTAAGAATATAATATTTTGTGCCACGTGTTTCTGCTTCATCAATGACGATAACATTAGAACCAATTGATCGGTAACCAATGCGCGGAAGCTTCATATCAGGTTTTGGATACAGAAACGTTCGTGGCGCGGTTACAACATGCGTTGCGATATTTTCACCAAAAGCCACGTTTGCACTTTGTGTCCACCCTACATAATTATCACGAACACTTTGAATTCTGCTCCAGCCCTCATGACTATCGAATATTTTAATATTTTCACCAAATAAAATTTGAGAATTAAGGCCACTTTCATTTGAAGGTTCAGCTTTTAAATCAGCAAAAAATGAACATATGTGACCTTTCTTACCTGCATCATTTTTCGGCAATAAATTCAAACGTGGATCAAGTGGGTTGAGTTCAGGCCAATTGGATTTTGGGTCACTCATTTTGTAACAGCCTTTGCTTGCTCAACAATTATGTCTGCCATTTTTTCAAGATAAAGCGCGCCTTCAACAGTGCGCTGAATGATGACATTGCGCCTGTCACTTTCATCGCGTTTTCTATCAACTAATTTTAAGCGGCCCATCGTATCTAGCGCGCGTGTTATAACTGGCTTTGTCACATTTAATTTTGCCGCTAGGCCGCGCACCGTATGGGGTGGCGGCTCTAAATATATACTCAATAAAATTGTCATTTGACGCAAAGTTAAATCAGGCGCATTGTCTTTAACCTGAATAAGGCTGGTGGTCTGCCAAAGTTTTAAAGCCTGCGCTGGTCTTAATTCATCAAGCATGCCAAACCCTAATTATCATTTCGCTTCCGTTCTAACTTAAACGAAAGCTCGATTTTTTCAAGCTCAGCCATATCTTGTTTCAATTACGCTGAATAATGCCCTAATTGCCTGCGCTTCACCACCAACATTTACCCAAGGCTTGTTGTTAGGTGCCCAGCCATAGACATCAAAATGCGCCCATGTTGTTTTTGGATCTACAAATTTTTGCAAGAATAAAGCAGCTGTTATGCAACCTGCAAACCCACCACTGCTAATGTGGTTTGCATCTGCAATTTTAGAATTAAGCATCGGCTTATAAGCTGGCCATAATGGAAGTTGCCATAAAGGATCCATCTGTTCTTGCGCCGCGTCTCGCACCTCAGCTGCAAGCTTGGCATCATCTGTAAAGTATGGTGGTAGGTCTGGGCCAAGTGCCACCCTTGCCGCGCCCGTAAGCGTGGCCATATCAATCATCAGGTCAGGCTTTTCTTCATCGCCATACGCCAAGGCATCGCCCAGCACTAAACGCCCTTCTGCATCTGTATTGCCAATCTCAACAGAGATACCTTTACGGCTAGAAAGAATATCACCTGGGCGAAATGCATTTGCTGAAATGTTATTTTCAACCGCTGGAATAAGAACCCGCAAACGCACAGGCAGTTTTGCCGCCATAATCATATAGGCAAGGCCCAAAACATTTGCCGCGCCGCCCATGTCTTTTTTCATCAACGTCATAGAATTTCCAGGCTTAATATTTAAGCCGCCAGTATCAAAGCAAACGCCCTTACCAACCAATGTAATTTTTTTGTGGTTGGCTTTACCCCACTTTAAGTCGATCAAACGCGGCGCTTTATTACTGGCTCTTCCAACAGCATGGATCATTGGAAAGTTCTTCTTTAAAAGATCTTCACCCTTTATGACACTAACCTTTGCTTTGAATTTTTTGGCAATGCTCTTGGTTGCCGCTTCTAATTCATCTGGGCCTAAATCATTTGTTGGCGTGTTGATTAGATCGCGAACGATTAAAGTTGCCTCTGCCTCGCGCTGAATGGCTGCCTTATTCACCCCATCTGGTAATACCAATTTAACACTTGCCGCATTTGATTTTTTATAACGGTCAAAAATATAAGCACCCAGTAAAAAACCTAAACTTGCTAAGTGTGGGTTCAACACTTCTTTGGCAAAATAATAACTACCAGCTGGAAGTACTTTTGCTAATTTTCCTGTAGCGCGTGGATCAGAATTTTTCCCATAGCCAAATATTACAGCTTCAATATTACCTGCCGCATCTGGCACAACGCAATGAGCGCCCTCACCACCTGTAAAACCAGAATTTTTTGCCCAAGTAAAAGCAGACTTACTAAGATCGTCTTTCACAGATGCAAGCTTGCCGCTCTCTATGCAATAAACTGGAACAGCGTCTTTCTTACGGCTAGAAATCGCGAGAGTTGGGATTAGATTTTGAATTTTCATTTGTTTAACTTTCAATTGCTCCAGCAATGAATGGCGCTTTAGGGGTGGCATGAATTTGGTTATTTCGAACGCTTATAACATTGATAAACTTCAAGTGTACCTCATCAATTATAGAACAGGCAAAAATTTAACTTTCCGTTAGGGTTAACAGATTATTACTAAATAACAGACCGCCATTTTGGCTAACTGATTCGGGAATTACCTATGATAATGCGCCTTGCAAAAAACACTGCAGTAATTGCTACTCTTGTTAGTGCTTTGGCGCTTTCTTCATGTGCTACTGATCCAACTACGACGGGCAGTATTAAGCGCGGCGGTAAAACACTGGAACAGATGAATGTTGCCGAAATTGGCAATACAATTGCTTACTTAAGCAAACAGTATGAGAAAAAACCAAAAGCAAAAAATGTTGGTCTTACTTATGCAAATGCATTGAGAATGGCTGGACGTGACGACCAAGCGCTTGCAGTAATGCAACAAATGGTAATCGCGCACCCAGAAGACAATGATATTCTTTCTGCTTATGGTAAAGCTTTGGCCTCTAATGGTGACCTTTTAAGAGCGCTGGAAGTCATTAAAAGAGCACAACGTCCTGACAATCCAGATTGGAAATTATTATCGGCTGAAGGTGCAATTTTAGATCAACTTGATCGCTCTAATGAAGCACGTCAATATTACAGCCGCGCATTGTTAATTAAACCAGGAGAATCTTCAATTCTATCAAACCTTGGAATGTCGTATTTGCTAGAAGGCAAATTACAACAATCTGAAAAATATTTACGTCAAGCAATCAACCGCCCAGGCGCAGACAGCCGTGTTCGTCAAAACCTTGCGCTTGTTATCGGTCTTCAAGGTAAATTTAAAGATGCAGAAAAAATTGCAGCTGGCGAATTACCCACTGCTGAAGCACAGGAAAATATTTCTTACCTTCGCAAGATGTTAGCTCAGCAAAATGCTTGGAGCGAACTAAAGAATGAAGACACAAAAATTCAATAAAGCTTTCTTTACAAAAATCTGAAAAATATGAATTTATCCTGCGTTTAAGACTTATTAGCGTGGGATTTTTTTATGCCTACACATTGCGAAAGTATATGAAGGTTAAGTTTCATCTCATTATAGTTCAGCCTTTTCTAGAGGCTAAAACCTAAAAAACCATCCAGTGATTTGACAATCAAGGGATGGTTTAAGAATTTTGCAACCGTATTTATTTTAAGTATTAAAGCGCTGCCATAACGCGGATCATTGCAGGGCCCATGATTACGCAGAATAGAACAGGTAAAAAGAACACAATCATTGGCACTGTTAGTTTTGGTGGTAAAGCTGCGGCCTTTTTCTCTGCTGCTGCCATACGTGCATCACGGTTTTCTTGTGCTAATACACGCAATGCTGTACCCAAGGGTGTACCGTAACGTTCGGCTTGAATTAATGCCATTGTTACGTTTTTAACACCATCTAAGCCTGTACGTATGGCCAAGTTTTCAAATGCTTTTCTACGTTCATCTAAATAAGATAGTTCAGCAGTTGCCAACGTTAGCTCTTCAGCCAGTTCAGGCGACTGAATACCAATTTCAACCGCTACTTTTTTAAATGCGGCTTCGAGAGACATACCAGATTCAACACAGATTAGCATTAAATCAAGCGCGTCTGGCCAAGCCCTACGAATGCTAGCCTGTCTTTTTTGTATTTGACTTTTTACATATAAATTTGGCGCATAAAAGCCGATAAAAGCTGTTCCCATCGTAAAACATACTTTTATCATAAATGGACGTTCAGTTGGTGATATCGCAAAGAAATATATACCTGCAACAATAAGCAAAATCAAAGGTAATACACTTCTAAAAAATAGAAATACATAAACATGCGATTGCCTGCGATAACCAGCCATGACTAGATTTTTAAAAGTATTATCGTCGGCTAATGCTTTTTTCAAATTCAAACGGTCAACAACGTCTTTCATTGTACCTGTATTATTTTGCTTCAAGCTTCCCTTTTTTTGTTCAGCAAGCATGCGCGCACGTTCTCGTGCACGAATTTGTTCACGCTCTGTTACAGCGCTTTTCATACGTGTAGCAAATTCATCTTGTTCAAGATACGGCAACAAAATTGTTAACAAGGTCGCAAACATTGCAACGGCTGCAAATATTGCTATCAGGTTTTGTGGTTCTGTAATTGCTTGGATTAAATTTCCCACGTGAAGCTACCTTATGCTTTTAAAAGTCAAAGTTAATCATTTTCTTCATTACGAAAACGCCCATAGACATCCAAATACCGGCGCCTATCAAAATTAGATTACCTGTTGGGTGCGTGAACAAAATCATAATATAATCTGGAGATGTTATGTAAACGATACCACCAACAAAAAATGGCAACGAACCAATAATACCACCAGATGCTTTTGCCTCAGCAGACATTGCCTGCACTTTGGCTTTCATCTTCTTGCGATCACGCAATACATTAGCCAAGTTCCCTAAGGCCTCAGATAAATTACCACCTGCTGTAGATTGAATAGAAATAACAATTCCAAAGAAGTTAGATTCTGCCAATGGCACATTTTCAAACAACTTGGTTATTGCCTCTGTGATGGGAATACCCATTTTTTGAGCATCTACAATAGCAACAAATTCTGATTTGATGGGTTCTTTTGCTTCTCTGGAAATAATGCCTAAACATTCATTTAATGGTAGTCCCGCTCTAACACCGCGCACGATAACATCAACTGCATTTGGAAACTCATTAAGAAACGCATTAAATCTGCGTTTGCGTCTGAAACTTACAAACCACCTAGGCAAACCAAATGAACATACAATAAATACGCAACCGACAACCGGTAGTGCAGCGCCACCTATAAGTGAAAAGATAGTACATATCATGCCAAATATAATGCTGTACATATAGAATTGAGGCATCGACACTTTCATTCCAGCCTGTGAAATACGTTTTTTAAGCGTATCTTTTTTGCGCTTTGCTTGGCCCGCTTCTAATTCTTTTAGAGTGTCTTGGATCTCTTTACGACGCTTTGCACCATCAGTAATTCTGGATGAAACTTTTGTGCCACTAGGTGAATTATTATTACGAATAGAGTTTACGCGCTTTTCTTGAACGCGCGCATTAGAAATGTTTTCGTATAATATTGCATATAATATTCCTGCAGCTCCAAGGGCTGCTAAAACAACAAATGCAATTATATTTATATCAATTCCAAACATAATATTTAAATACCATCTTCGTGTTCAGCAGAATCGTCTAACGCTTTTGCCAATCTATTTTCTTCATTAAACATTCTTG
Source organism: Hyphomicrobiales bacterium (assembly GCA_002400845.2). Classification (GTDB taxonomy): domain Bacteria; phylum Pseudomonadota; class Alphaproteobacteria; order Rhizobiales; family Rhizobiaceae; genus Salaquimonas. The sequence continues at coordinate 41,615 of NVRK02000085.1, read as the reverse complement.
CACGGTCCCAAAAAGCTGGGCGCCCGATGCCTGTTGAATGGTGTCTGCCTTTAATTTTGCCATTAGCATCTTCACCTTCAATCTTGTAAAGGAATAGATCTTGGGTTGTGATTACATCCCCTTCCAAACCAATAACTTCTGTGATGTGCGTAATTCGACGTGAGCCATCACGCAATCTTGCTGCTTGAATGATAATGTCGACAGAACCAACAATAATTTCTCTAACTGTCTTTGCAGGTAGGCTAAACCCACCCATGGCAATCATGGATTCGATACGATTTAAGCATTCGCGTGGAGAGTTTGAGTGAATCGTTCCCATTGAACCATCGTGACCTGTATTCATCGCTTGAAGTAAATCAAAGACTTCAGGTCCACGAACCTCACCAACGATGATACGTTCAGGGCGCATACGCAGACAGTTTTTAACCAAATCTGTCATCGTTATTTTGCCCTCACCCTCAAGATTAGGAGGGCGAGTTTCTAGTCTAACAACGTGCGGCTGCTGAAGCTGAAGCTCTGCTGAATCTTCGCATGTGATAATGCGCTCATCAGTGTCTATGTAACGCGTTAAGCAGTTAAGCAATGTCGTTTTACCAGACCCCGTACCACCAGAAATCACGATATTACATCGTACTCTTCCGATAATTTGCAATACAATTGCACCTTCTGGACTAATCGATCCAAACTTCACAAGTTGGTCTAGAGTAAGTTTATCCTTTTTAAACTTACGAATTGTCAATGCTGGACCATCGATTGCAAGCGGAGGTGCAATAACATTTACACGAGAACCATCTGGTAAACGCGCATCGCATATTGGGCTGGATTCATCAACACGTCGACCAACTTGGCTCACAATACGTTGGCAAACATTCATCAATTGTGCGTTGTCACGGAACCTAATGCCCGCTGGTAGAACCTTACCTTCTACCTCGATAAAGGTAGAATTTGCACCATTAATCATAATATCGGAAATATCGTCACGCGCCAATAATGGCTCTAGTGGGCCATATCCCAACACATCATTACAAATATCATCCAACAACTCTTCTTGCTGCGAAATAGACATAGCAAGATTTTTGATGGAAATAATATCATTTACAATGTCACGAATCTCTTCACGCGCAGCTTCTGGGTCCATGCGTGCTAATTGACCCAAATCAATAGTGTCAATTAAAGCTGTAAAGACGCTAGATTTTGTATCGTAATACTCTTCATCTTTTTCACGCGGACCGTCAGTTTCGTTCATGCTCATAGGTGGCGCAGCTTCAATAACTGTTCTTTGAACTTCAGGTGCAGAAGCAGCTACAGGCTCGATAGGAGCTGTAGTGGCACTTTGCTCTTGTGGAGCAGAAACCTCGGGTACTGATTCAATAATGGTGTTGCCACCTGAATTACTGCCTCGTTTACCAAACATACTTTACCTCAATTTCCATATTACATTTTTGCACTAAAATTATTTTCTAGATAAGCGAGAGAAAAATCCCAATGGGCTTTTCTTCTCAACTTTTAATTCTGCTTTTCCCGTTACCAATCGAGCAAGAAAATCAAAATGTGAAACGATTGGACTGTTCGCATCGGCTTCAGAAATCATTTGTCCATTATTTGAGGCTGTACCAAACAATGTTGGCTCAAATGGAATTACAGCAGAAGGTTCGATTTCTAATGGAGCAATAAAATCAGAAACGCTAATTTCTGGTTTCTTAGGAACGCCAACTTGATTAAGTACCAACCTGGTATTTTGATCGTTAGGGCGTAGTTCTGCTAATTTATCCAAAATGTTTTTAGCATTACGCAAATTCGCCAAATCTGGGGTAGCAGTGATAATCACTTCATCTGCCGCAGTTAAAACTGATTGCGTCCAAGCTGTCCATTGCTGAGGAACATCTACGACGACAACAGGTGAACTGCGTTGTGCAATTTCTAAAATCCCACTAAATGCGTCTTTGTGAAAATCGTAAGTCCGATCTAACGTAGAAGGTGCTGCTAGCAGACTTAAATGTTCTGCACATTTTGCCAACAACCTATCCAACAACATATCGTCCATACGCTCTGTTGAATACACTGCATCGGCGATTCCTTGAGGCGGATCTTGGTCTAAATTAATATTTGCAGTTCCAAAGGCCAAATCCATATCAGCCAAAACTACTTCACTCTTATATTTTGAAGAAATGCTCCAAGCCACATTGTGACAAATGGTTGACGAGCCAACACCGCCTTTAGCGCCCATAAAAGCGATAATCTTGCCTAGAGGTTCATTGTCAGGATTTACAAAAATATCTGAAATAGTCGTCATTAAGTCAGCCATAGAAACTGGGGCGACTAAATAATCTGACACACCGTTTGAAATTAGTTCACGGTAAAGAAAGATATCATTTACATGACCAATAACGACCACTTTAGTATCTGGATCGCATACTTCTGCTAGACGGCCCAAGCTTGCCAAAAGTTCATCACCGACTAATTTTGATTCAACTATTACCAAATTAGGTGTTGGTGCTGACCCATAAAAATCTACTGCAGCAGGAATACCACCCATCAAGACTTTTACATGGGCTCTTGCCATGCGTCGATCTTTTGAGGTTAATTCTAAGGTTTGTGCAACAATTTCTGTTTCACTGAACGCTTGAATTGTAATGCGAGGTACTGGCCTTATATTACTCAAGTTTCCTTTAGAAATTTCTGCATTTCCATCTAATGATGGCTCAATTTGAGCGTTACTTTGAAGCTGGTTTGACATAATACTTTCCTGATTAACCGTTCACCAAATTATTGACATGGTGTGTTAGTTATAAGACTTGTTCGTACCCGCGCCGTTTTCGCGCCAATTTTCGATCATTGTTGTTCTGCGTGTTGCATCTATTTCGCTTACGCCCCTTGGGCCTAACAAATCAGCTGGATGGGCAATCATGCTGGCCAAATTATTTTGCGTAGCACAACCAAAATTTCCATAGTTTTTGTTTTCTGAGGTATCCATTAGATCGCCACGCCATTGACCACACTTGCCAGACACTTCAGCTGTTAAATCTGTATATGCAAGCCTCAACGTAGCTGAAACGCCATGCGAAGTAGCATTATATTGACTTATAGAAATTTGATTTCTGCTCACGCCAACTCTTGCCAAAATATGCACAGATTCTTGCGCTAACAGATTTGCTGCATAAGAATTATTCGAGCCTGTTGGCACCATAATACCAAGGGTTTGAGCACCCGTACGCTTAAAGGCGTAACCGACTGCTGCTACCAATTCTTTATCGCGATGCGATAATTTTTTAGCATTCGAACTAACAATTATGTCTGCTGTCTTTTCAGTTTGCGACACAACAATTGGGTGATTGGTTCTATAGTCATCTGGTACTGAACCAACGTTTATATGGTCACGACTATAATTTGCACAACTTGCAAGCAAAGTTGCAGTTAAAACTACAGCTGCGCTTTTACCAATTTTCTTAATTCTTGAACCATGACGAATCTTTTTAGGCTCGCCAATATGGTTTTGTTTTTTATTTATTTCAACCATTACACTACTCCAAACGAACCTAGCTTATTTAAAAATGAAACCTGGGTTTCCATGATATTTGCCTTTAGGAATACTACCCTCGGCGGTTCCGTAAATTCTGTTTATACGACCCAAGAACATGCCAGCACTGTCTGCTGCTGCATTGAAATTATCATCAGGACGGGCCAGTGCTTGGCGCGCAACTGGACGCACTAAGTAAGGCGTCACAATAATCACAAGTTCTGATTCATAACGCTGATATTCGCGGCTTCTAAACAAAGCACCAAGAACTGGAATTCTACTTAGCCCAGGGAAACCCGAAATAGTTTGACGAATGTCGTCTTTTAATAAACCTGCAATAACCATTGAACCACCCGATGGTAACTCAACGGTTGTTGATGCTTGTCTTATACGAATACCAGGGATTGTCGCAGCTTCTGCACACCCTCTAGGGACAGTATAACTGCCCTCTGTTGTTGGCTCAGAAACTTCTGTTGCAATTTTTAGACTTATACGACCAGGAGAAAGAACCACTGGTGTAAAATCTAGGCTGACGCCATATTCAACTTCTTTGAAATTGTATTTAATTTTACAATCTTCATCAGCTTTACCATTTGAAATCTGATACTTTCCACCCACTTTAAAGGAAGCCGATTCACCAGAAATTGCGGTTAGCGTTGGTTCAGCAAGGGTGCGCATCACACCTGCCTGATTAAGCGCCCTAAGAACACTACTAATGCTTGTTGATCCCAAGCTACCAGATAGGTTGATTTTACTAGATGATATTGCTTTGCCAAGAGAAAGTGGATTATCGCCAATCAAGCCTGCGGTTAATCCGCCAAGACCGCCTGCCGCGTTAAGATCAATACCCAATTGCTTTACAATTGTGCGCTGAATTTCAGCAATAGTAACTTTTAAAGTAACTTGGTCTTCCGCATCAATTTTAAGCAGGTTAACAATTTGGCTTTCGCGTTCTTCATCGTCGCCAAAGTCGATTGAAAAACTACTACCGCCACTGCCGCTACGGCTAGACGTATAAGTATCGCTAGGTGTTGTTGCTGCACCGCCTTTTACAAAAATTCGTGCTAGTTCAACTGCTTTTGCAGCCGATTGCGGGGTTGGCACAGTGCCAGTAAGAATTATGTTGTCGTTTACGATCTCAACAATAATCTCAGAATTTGGAATATACTTTTTAAGATATGCAGCCAAACCATCTACTTCTCTTTCGATCTTCAAATCTAAAGAAAGCAATTGATTGCCGGCGGAATCAAAAATAAAGATATTGGTTTCACCAACCTCTTTAGCGAATAAATAAATTCGGCGTGAAGTACGTGTAATCGCATCCGCAACTTTTGGGTTAGCGACCAAAATATCATGCGCGTCTTTTGGCAAATCGATGACCATTGATTTGTTTAAACCAACGTTTACTCGCATGGTTTTACCAATAGCGTTTTTTGATATTTTCAAATAATTTTTACCACCAGCTTGCGCTGTTGGCGTTTCAAATTTTGTATTCGGCAATGATAAAGTCATCGCTGCGGACAACGCAATTACTGAAGCTGATAAAAATGTCTTGTTACGCATTTGACGACCTTTGACGTTTTTTAATTTAGTGCTGGCGGTTATAATTTTAAACATTTGATGCTTCCTAGTTGCCGGCATTTCCTGGCAACGGTGGATGTATTTCTGCAGATCTAGACCTTGTACTTTTTGGAATATCTTTTTCATTGATACGTCCATATTTGATGATACGAACCGCACCACGACCGCCGCCGAACAGCCCTTCTGAATCTGAAGATACAACTTCTCCATTGTCAGCAATTGAGCGTAATGAAAGCGAAAGTCTGTCTGCCGTTTCTTGAGCAACGGTCAAAATTTCAACCTGTCTTGGATCCAATTGCAAAGTTGCAGTTTCACCAACAACAGAAGATTTTCCTTCTTCGTCTTCTATGATTTGGTCAATTGCTAATACACGAATGTTTTTCAATACTACCTGTGTTCTATAACCAGTTTCACCTTCGCCTTTACGAGATTCAGTCATAAGAACATCAACACGGTCATTTGGTAGAATAAATCCACCCGCACTTGTTGACGATGTAATTTCTGTTGCAACTGCCCTCATACCCTTTGGTAATATGGCTGAAAGAAATCCTGTATCTGATTGAACAATTTTTGCATCGCGAATTGGTTCAGATGTGAAAATCATTCCGCGCGCAATCGAACCGTCTAAATCTGTAATAGCATCTGGGCGATCAGACTTAGTGATGAACCCATCTGCCACGCCATCCAATGGCCAATTTTGCCAGCGCAATTTGTCTGCTGTGATTTTAGAACCCATTGGAATGTCTAATTCTGCTACTAGCACCTGCTCAGATTCGATTTCTGGTGCCTTTTGCACGATAATCTTTTGTACGGGCGCTTTATTGGACAGGTTAAATGCCAATAGACCAGCACCACTGGCGGCTGCTACGGCAAACCCTAAAATTGCTAGACGCGCTACTTTCATAACTTTTCCTTCAAACCAAACGGCATTAATTAGAATCTTTGAATTTCGATAATGTGCTGGAAAGGTGTAATTATAGTTAACGCAAGGAAAAGATTTACGGTTAACAGAGAATTAATTGAAAATATTGAGCCAAGAGTAATATTTTCAGGCTCAAAACACAAAAACCGACTGTTAGATCAACAATCGGCTTTTAAAAAATTCTTCGAGATGGAATTATAGTCCTCTTTATTGGCTATTTAATCATCAACATCCAATGTGTGTTTGGATAAACCAATAAAGCGGCTAATCCTAATGCTATACCATATGGAACGCCTGTATCTGCACGCCAAAGACGTGTTGCCCATTCAACGCGCTCAACTCTACTTGGCAGTGGCATCGTACGCACTTTCAACAAAACCAACGTTATCACTCCGCCAATAAGAGAAGCATATACGATAAATTCTAAGGTATTTTCCCAACCAAACCACAATGAGGTGGATGCTGCGAATTTTGCATCGCCACCACCGATAATATTAAAGGCGAAAAGCGTAAAGCCGACAGAAAGAACAACTGCAAACATGACCCAGTTCCAGCCAAATGTTTTTAAGTCCATACCGATTAGATAGGCTAAAATACAAAAGCCAGCAATCAATACGATCGAAATTTTATTTGAGATCGTCATAGTAACCATATCTATCATTGCTGCTAGTGCCATGAAGAAAGGGAAAAATAAGAATAAAATAAAGTCTAACATTACTAATAATCCTAATAATCTTTCCGCCATTTTAATGGTTAGCGGTGAAAAAGTTATTAACGTGAATGAATTCTATTTAAAAACATAAAAAAAGACCGCCCGCAAAGCGGACGGTCTAATAAGTCTCTCGTAATGAGGCTTACAGATTAAGTTGGTTTTTTCATAGAACCAGCAAGACCTGAGAATGTAGCCTGAAGGCTAGTACCAAGTGCAGATGCACCTGAGATAATTACTACTGAAATTAGTGATGCGATTAGGCCATACTCGATTGCAGTTGCGCCTGATTCGTTTTTAACAAACTGTGCTAAAAGGTTCATGTTAGTACTCCTTAAGATCCACGTGTTATGCAACACATTATTTTGCGACTGGGTTTATCCCAACCTGACAAGAGAGAACTTAGCGGACAATAATTTAAAACTGGTTAAGACCTAGGGTAAATATAGTGTAAATAAACTTTACAATCAGTGATGGTAAAGGAACTGTGAAAATAGCTATTTTGAAAGCGTACTATTTAGCTTTAATCTATTGCTGGCTAAATTGCTAAGCCTCAGTACAAATGACCAGTATATATTATATATATAATGTATAGCGCTATTTTATTCATTCCTTGCTTATGTTTTACACAAACGTAAGATACACATCTCACAAGCACTATTTTGATTTTGTTAGGGGTTCGTTTACCAAGATAAGCGACACTGTGAGAAATTATTTACTCATTTCGGAGCATTCCAATGTTAAAAGTATTAGTAGCAACCTTGGTGTTAACCGTGGCAACATCTGTATTGGTAAACAATGCTTCTGCAAGTGAAGCTGGTGCTAACGACCCGGTAATTGTTGTTGTAGACCGCGCAAAAGTATTTAGAATTTCTAGACCTGCATCAACTGTCATTATCGGAAATCCATCTATCGCAGATGCAACAGTGCAAGATGATGTAACAATTATTTTAACTGGGAAGTCGTTTGGCGTTACGAATTTAATTATTCTTGATAAGGATGGTGAGCCAATTGTTGACGAAACAATTGTTGTGCGTGGCCATGAGCAAAATACCGTTCGTATCTACCGTCGTTCTCAAAAAGAGACAATGGCGTGTGCACCTGTTTGTGAACCAACACTTACAATTGGCGATAACCAGACTGCATTTTCACGCGCGCAATCACAAATATCTGCAAGAAACTCGCTTTCTAGCGCAAGCGCACGATAAAACTAAATATTAGATTGTAAAGCATGTTTAACGCCCTCTTAACTGGGGCGCTGTATTTTTATGCATTGTAGAAACTAAAAATAAAGCTCTTTAAGTTAATGTCTAAAAAAACGAGCAACTCAGTCTTAGCTATAGGTGGTATTATGCCAAATTCAATTCAGAATTATAAAACTGCCAAATGCCTTAGACTCCCAAAGATTCTAAAACGATTTCGAAAAGAAGAAGATGGCGTAACCGCCATTGAATTTGGAATGTTGGGGATTCCGTTTTTCTTAATTGTTACTTCTATCATTGAAGTGTCCCTGTTTTTTTTCGCAGGTCAATATCTAGATCATTCTGTCGATCAGGTCGCTCGTAAAGTACGTGTTGGCGCATTGCCAAGTAATATGACCCAGGCTGACTTTAAAGATGTCGTCTGTAAAGAAGCTTCTCTTATGTTAAAATGTAGTAAAATCAAAGTCGATCTTAAAGTTGTCGCTTCATACGATGATATTGGTGATGATTCTCCTGCCCCAGTGAACGGTGCGCTTGATGATGATGAATATGGATTTGCGCAGCCTGGCGCTTCGCAAATTGTACAACTAACAGTACACTATGAGTGGCCAGTTTTTACAAATTTTGTAGCGCAACACTGGGCTGATTTAGATGACGGCGCTCTTATGAGTTCTGTTGCGGCCTTTAGAACAGAAGCATTTTAGAAATTTTATAATCATTGGTATCGAGACGAGCTGATATTTAATCCAAATTGTGAGTAACGAACATGAGCAAGAACACAATTAAGAGAATGCTAAAAAAACAAAGCATTAAAGCTTGCATACTTGTAAATAATTTTCGCAAAGAAACTGAAGGTGTTGCCGCAGTTGAATTTGCATTTTTAGCCCCGTTAATGTTGCTTATGTACATTGGAACATTAGAAATTTCTAATGCGATATCTGCAAATAGAAAACTCTCTCGGAGCGCTTACACAGTAGGTGATTTGATAACACAGTTCACGTCTAGCAATTCTTGCATGACAAAAACACAGATGAATAACATTGTTGCTGTCGCTGATAAAATTATGTATCCGTATACGCACAACATGGAAATCACCTTAACTGGTATTACTGTGGCTGATGGTACGAATAATGTAGAGTGGAGCGAGGCCTATAATGGTGGCACAGCGTATTCTAAAAATTCAATCTACGCCGATTTACCTTCAGAAATTTCTGATTCTGATGGATTTATTGTCGCTGCAAAAATAAAAATGAATTACGCGCCATTTTTTGGTTTCACTGAATATAGCAGCGATGGTGTCTTAAGCTTTAATACGACTGCTATTCCGATGAAAGAAGAATTATTCTTACGTCCGCGTATCTTAGACGAGCTGTTCGTTAAAAACTCTTGCTAATACTTTTAATAAAATAAATTCTATATATTTTGGCGGCCAAATGGTCGCCTTTTTATGTTGCTGAGCAATTTTTATTTATCTGACGCAATACCGCTTAGTGGATTTTCTGCAAAATCGAACATTGGTGCAAATGTAGTTTCTCGCGCTATTAAAAAACCACCACTATAATATGGCTCTATTGAATCATAAGCTACTGGATCTTCTTTATTCATTTTAGAAAGTATTTCACGCAAGATCGTTTTAGCTTCCCCTGGTAAATTTTTACGAACAGAATGAACGTTATGCGGAATATTAGAAGACTGCCAAATAACTTTAAAATCGCTAAGTGATACGCCTTTTATTTCTGCTAATTTTTTTAACGTGCCGCGTGAATAGCCAGATGATTTTTCACCCTGCAAAGAACTCCACCCTAATAAAGCATCGCCTTTGCCTTGGGAAAACTGCTGAACAGCAGGTTTAAACTCTGTACCAAATGATACTTCACCTTCGCCCTTTTTTAAAAAAATGCCAGCTTTTGCAAGTTCAAATAAAGGAAATGCGTAACCAGCAATCGAATCTTTAGATAAAGCAATAAGATGTTTTCCTATCAACTGTTCAACAGAATTGAAGTCATCTTTATTTCTAGTGATGATAACCGATTTATAAGATGAGGAACCATCTGCGGCTAGCGCCACTACCAACGGTTCTGCGCATTCACAATTAACATGCACAGCGGCAAACGCTGATGCACTTAAAATAGCATATTCTACGCGTCCATCCGAATGAGCACGTACCAGTGAGGGGTAATCACGAGCGACAAAAATTTCTACAGGTAAATTAAGTGCTTCTTGAATGGCTAATTTAAATGGTTCTGCTTGAATGACCAAACGTGAATTACTTGATTCTGCGACAACACCAATTCGCAACGTTCCAATATCTTGACGCCAATCAGCTTGTGCTATTGCACATGTTAGGCTCCAAAAAATACTGGCAGTTATGACATTGCGCATTTTATTGCCTTTCAAACTTTAAAAGAATCACTTCGTTATATGGCTTTTAATACTATGGCATAATATGATGAATAGAAATTCTCTTGTAAATTTTCTTTAATACAAGCTAGGATAATCTACCCCGTTAATTTGCTATGAAAGTTGCAACCAATGGCACGTGCCTTCTTATTTATTTTAGATTCTTTTGGCATTGGTGGCGCGCCTGACGCCGCCGATTTTGGTGATGTTGGCTCTAACACTTTAGGCCACATCGCTAAGGCTTGTTACGACGGTGAGGCAAATAAAATTGGGTTACGCTCAGGTTCATTATACCTTCCTAATTTAGAAAATCTTGGGCTTGGGCTTGCTGCCAAAAATGCTTCTGGTGTATTGCCAGCAGGATTTTCTGCAAAGCCAAACTTAAAGGGATTTTGGGCCAATGCTCAAGAAACCTCTACTGGGAAAGACACCCCTTCGGGTCACTGGGAAATTGCAGGCGTGCCTGTTCTAGAAGATTGGGGTTATTTTAAAGAGCCAGTAAATTCATTTCCAGATGATCTGATTAACGACATATTGGAGGCAACTCAATTAAGCGGCATATTGGGTAACAAACATGCTTCTGGCACATTGATCTTAGAAGAGTTAGGGGAAGAGCATCTCAACACTGGCAAACCAATTTTCTACACATCCACAGATTCAGTTTTACAAATCGCCGCTCACGAAGCACAATTTGGGTTGGAAAGATTATACGAGATATGTGAGGCGGTATTTAAACTTACCAAGCCTTTGAAAATTGGCCGTGTTATTGCTCGCCCTTTTTTAGGTTCAACTAAGGATAATTTTTTACGAACTGGCAACAGACGAGACTTTTCTATTAAGCCGCCAAAACCAACGCTTTTAGACATTGCTAAAGAAGCCGGTCGTGAAGTGATTGCCATTGGCAAGATTGGCGATATTTATGCGCATTGTGGGCCAACAAAAATTGTGAAAGCCAATGGTAACTCTGCCCTTGGAGAAGCCACTTTGAAAGAAATGAACAAAGCGCTAGATGGTTCTTTTTTGATGACCAACTTTGTGGATTTTGATTCACTTTATGGTCATCGCAGAGATGTCGTTGGCTATGCTGATGCGCTTGAAAAATTCGACCAATTTTTACCTAAGCTTATGGCTGAGATGAATTCTGATGACCTTATGATACTGACAGCAGATCATGGCTGTGATCCAACTTGGATTGGTACAGACCACACACGCGAGCAGGTTCCTGTACTGGCATATGGTCCTAACATTGATACTGGCAACGGCGGCACACGAAAAACATTTTGTGACATTGGCGCAAGCATTGCTGACCATCTGCAAATTGGCCCACTTGAAAACGGAACAAGCATATTTAAATCATCGCAATATAGAGATTAAAATGGTCGTTAAAGCAGAATTACATTGCCATTTAGAAGGTACAGCGCACCCTGAATTGGTTGTGGCGCAAGCACTAAAATATGGTGTTAAAACCGAAGATTATATCGACCCAAATAGGGGCTATATCTGGAAGAATTTCACGTCTTTTTTTGCCGCCTATGATTTTGCTGCCAGTCTATTTAGAACCCCTGAAGATTATGTTGAATTGACTAAAGATTATTACCTTCGCCTTGCTAAAGGCGGGGCAATTTATGGCGAAATATTTGCATCACCCGATCATGCAAAACGTTTGGGGTGTTCACATACAATTTATATTGAGGCCATTGCAGAAGGCATACAACTCGCCAAGGAACGAACAGGCATTGAAGGGCGGATCATTGTTGTGGGCGTTCGCCATTGCGGCGTAGACATTGTGGAAAACGCGGCAAAATCTGCTGCTAATAATCTCCACCCAATGGTCACTGGCTTTGGCATGGCAGGTGATGAACGATTTGGTAAAGTGAAAGACTTTGCCAAAGCTTTTGATATTGCAAGGGACGCTGGCTTAAAATTGACCACACATGCTGGTGAATTTTGCGGTCCACAAAGCGTTGAACAATCCTTGAACCATTTAAAGGTAGAACGAATAGGCCATGGTGTTAGGTCGATTGAAGATTTAGATCTGGTTAAAAGATTGGTAGATGAGAATATCACATTAGAAGTTTGTACAATGTCTAACATTGCGCTTAATGTTTATCCAAAGCTTGAAGATCATCCATTTAAAAAATTGGAACAAGCTGGCTGTAAAGTTACACTTAATTCTGATGACCCTCCGCATTTTCATACTAGTTTAAAACACGAATATGAGATTGCAAAAAAGACATTTGGTTATAATGACAAAGCCTTATTGGGCTTTACTAGAAATGCCATTGAAGCCGCTTTTGTAGATGATGAAACAAAAAAATGCTTATTGGCCAAATGTTAGACTTGAGCTTATCTACTTTTGCACGGTAAGATTTTTTGAAACAAATATTATAAGAAGAAAATCATGAGCAAACTTACAGTCGTAGACCACCCATTGGTCCAGCATAAACTTACACTTATGCGCAAAAAGGAAACCTCCACTGCGGTGTTTCGTCAGCTCTTAAAAGAAATATCGTTACTATTATGTTATGAAGTAACACGAGATTTAAAGCTTACTACCCAGCATATTGAAACCCCTATGCAAGAGATGGATGCGCCAATTTTGGCCGGTAAAAAATTGGTTTTTGCTTCAATCTTGCGTGCGGGTAATGGATTGCTTGAAGGAATGTTAGAATTGGTTCCTTCTGCGCGTGTTTCACATGTTGGGCTTTATCGCGACCATGAAACATTACAGCCTGTTGAATATTATTTCAAAGCGCCAGACGACCTTGGTGACAGATTGGTGATTGCCGTTGACCCTATGCTGGCAACTTCAAACTCAGCTAATATGGCGATTGAAAAACTAAAACAACACGGCGCTACTAAAATTCGTTTTCTTTGTCTTTTAGCCGCTCCCGAAGGCATTGAAGCCTTACAAAAGGCACATCCAGATGTTGATATTTTTACGGCAGCAATTGATAAAGGACTGAATGATAATGGTTATATTTTACCAGGTATAGGTGATGCAGGCGACCGCATGTATGGCACTAAATAATACACTTTAGGAATTATTCACCACAATCTCATGATTTGAATTGAACTAAGGTTTCTTAGTTAGATTTTAGGCCTTCTGTTGTAATTATCATTTAAATTACGGAGAGATTTGATGAATAAATATCTGATGATACTGGGTGCTTTGATGCTTTCTGGCGTAATAACGCCATATGTTTTTGAACACACCAACATCTCTCTTAGCCCACAGCAGGAAACAAACGCTTCAAGCGCTAAAATCCCCTCACAACAACAGCGCCAATCTTATTTAAAAAATACAAGTGTTCGAAAAGTTGCAAAGCAACGCAGTTCAGGCAAAACCACCAAAATTACTGCGGATAGAAGCGGGCATTTTGTTGTTATGGCACGTTTGAACGGCAAAAAGAATAAAGTGCTTGTTGATACTGGTGCGACTTATGTTGCGATAAACGAAAGCACCGCCAAGAAAATGGGCATTCGATTAAAAGATAAAGACTTTAAATACAAAGTGAATACAGCCAATGGTGTGACCTATGCGGCTGGAATTATGATTGACGAAATTAAAATTGGCAAAATTAAAATCAAGAATGTTCAGGCGACTGTCTCTAGAGACAAAGCGCTAAAGACAACCTTGTTGGGAATGAGCTTTTTAAACAGATTAGAAAAGTTTGTTATTGAAGGCCAAACTTTAACACTAAAGCAATAGACGTACTTAAAGCTTAGCCTTCATTATTAGTTAGTCTTCTGCGAGGTTAGACTAAACCCAATAAGCATTAAAGCGATGGTAGAACCTATGGTTCTTGCCGTATTCCAAAATGTCCATTTAGCAGAATAAACTTTCCAAATTTCCATTGCTTTATCGTTGCCTATTGGAAGGTCTATCAATCCCAGCTCAAGATTCATCGGAACATTAATCGCTGCTGTTGGCAAAAATGCTGTAAGTAAATAAGTTAAAGTTGCCAGTAGAATATAAATTGTGGCTTTTTTGTTTTTCGCCAGCGTTAATAAAACTACTGTGATGGTACCTATAATTAATGGCCCAAAGAATGTTGTAAAGAATACAGGATTTCGAACAGCTGTATTGATTTCTTGCATTGATCGGATTGCTTCTTGCGCCGGTAAGTTATCGAGCGCTGGCATAACATCTACTGAATATGCATAAAAGAAACCTGCGATTAATCCGAAAATAATAAGCGCTATTATAGAGCTTACAAAAGCCAATTTACCAATAATATTACTTTGAAGTGTCCGTATTGCATTTCCCATTGTTTATTCCTTCATACTTAATTAGTAAGTTAATTTAATCCGTACAAAAATATACGGTTGATAATTTTATAAAAATGTTTACTCTAAGAATCAAGTTACAATTTTGTAAGGTTATGTGATGGGCTTAAAAAAGGATTCTAGAGAAGATCGTGAACAGCAAATATTTTCTGCTGCTTATAAAATCCTCGGTAAAAAGGGTTATAAGGCAACTTCTATGTTGGCGATTGCTAAAGAGGCATCTGCCTCTAACGAAACGCTTTATGCGTGGTATAAAAACAAGCAAGGCTTGCTTGCTGCGATGATTGAAAGTAATGCGCACATTGCTGACAAATTATTCAAGCAAGCAATTCTTACAAAAGAACCACCTAGCATAACCTTACAAAAATCAGGCACAGCGATACTGAAAATTACTTCTGGCATTCGCGCAGTAATCCTTAACAGAGCAGCGGCCGCAGATGTTGCAGATGGTGGTGTATTGGGCTCACTGATCGCAAAACATGGGCGCAATGCCATTACGCCAATGATTGCGGATGTGTTTTTAAGAGCAATGAAACAGGGCCGCATAAAGAAAGCTAACCCTAAAGAAATTACCGAAGTTTATGTCGCATTATTGCTTGGCGATAGCCAAATGCGCCGCGTAATTGGCACTGCTGATGAATTGAACGAAGATGTAATTGAGGTGCATACTGAGCGCTGTATAGAAATAATATTCGAATTATATGGCACTTAATTTCTCTGCTAGAATTCAAGATTAGACAATTCGTTCTATTATGGAGCCAGTAGCGTGATAGCGTGCATTTACGCCAGATTGCATGGCTGATAAAATGCGTTTTTCCGCTCTTTTTGCGGTCGCCTCATCTCTTGCAAAAATCTCACAAATTGGGCTTTGCCCATTCCAGTCACGACCAGCAATTTTGGTAATGCCAACTGAGTGATCTATAGAGTCTTGTGGACGCGTTCGCCCGCCTCCAAGTTCAATCACCGCCATACCAATTTGCCTTGTGTCGAAAGCTAAATTTCCTGCAAACTCTTTATCTGGTGCATTAACAACAATATGGTGCGTTGCGATTTTTAGATAGGTTGAAGCTTTTTCTACAAAGTCATTTGGCCCGCCTAAGCCTGAAACCATTTGACCAAACTTTTCAGCCGCTCTGCCTGATTGGTAGGCGACGATCATTTTGTCTGCACCCTCATCAACATTTATTACTAGCTTTGCCGCAAGCAACATTTCTGCACCTGTTGCAATGGTTACATCCCATAAATCTTTGTCTATTTTTTTGCCTGTCAAAAAATCTATTGCATTTTGCATTTCTACTGCATTACCTGCGCATGATGCTAATGGGTGATCCATGTCGGTTAATAAAGCAGTTGTTTTAACGCCTGCACCATTGGCAACTTCTACCAAAGAAATAGCAAGTTCTCTTGCTTTTTCTAATGAATCCATAAAAGCGCCGGAACCAACTTTTACATCCAACGTCAAACCATCAAGACCAGCAGCTAATTTTTTAGAAAGAATAGAGGCAGTAATAAGCGGAACACTTTCTACGGTAGCAGTTACATCGCGTATGGCATAAATACGTTTATCGGCTGGGGCTAAATTTCCAGTTTGACCAATGATGGCACAACCGACCTCTTTTACAACTTTGCGAAACAGTGTATTATCTGGTTGTGTTTGATAGCCTGGAATAGAATCAAACTTGTCCAGTGTGCCACCTGTATGGCCCAAACCTCTGCCAGATATCATCGGGTTAAAAGCACCGCAAGCGGCAATTGCTGGGGCTAACATGAGCGAGACATTGTCACCGACGCCCCCAGTTGAGTGTTTGTCTACGACTGGACCATCGAGCATATCCCAATTTAAAACTTCGCCTGAATCGCGCATGGCCTGCGTTAAAGCGACAGTTTCCTCGCGCTCCATACCGTTTAAAAACACCGCCATAGCAAAGGATGCTATTTGTCCTTCGCTAATCTCTTCGCTTGGAACGCCCGCGATAAATTCTTTAATTTCTTCAGCAGACAATTTTTTCTTGTCGCGTTTCTTGGCAATTATCTCTTGCGCCAGCATGCTAATATCCACTTGTCTTTTGCGAATCTTCATCTTTTAAGGTAGCAAGTAAATTTGCCAAAATACTAGATGCACCAAATCGCAACGTGTTGGGGTTTGCCCAATCTTTACCTAAAATTTCTTCTGCTAAGGCTAAATAATCCGCCGCATCTTGCGTTGTTTTTAATCCGCCAGCTGGTTTAAAACCAACTTTTGTGTTGGTAGCGTTCTTACTGTCTGCAATTGCTTGCATCATAAGTTTAGCTGAATGCAGAGTGGCGTTTACTGCCACTTTGCCTGTAGATGTCTTGATAAAATTTGTGCCATTTTCAATTGCCAAATGAGATGCCGATGTTATTGCTTCATCCGTTTTTAATTCACCCGTTTCGATGATTACTTTTAAAAGTGTATCTCTGCCGCAAACAGCTTTTATTCTGACTATTTGATCTTGGGCCGTGTCTATATCGCCAGCTAAAAATGCTTCATAGGGAAACACTAAATCTATTTCATCAGCACCTGCATCAATCGCATTGTGCGTTTCAATTTCCACACTATCGGTATCTACTCCACCGCTTGGAAAATTAACAACTGTGGCGATTTGAATACCAGTACCAGCTAATAATGGTTTTGCATAAGTTACAAATCTGGGCCAAATGCAAATCGCCGCTGTATTGCCAAATTGCGTTTGTGCCTTTGTGCAAAGCTCATCAATGTCTTGATTGGTACAATCATCATTTAAATTGGTAAGGTCGAGAAGCGAAATAGATTTTATTGCTACTGCTTTTAATGTTTCACTCATTTTTTTGTATCCGTATTTGCGCCCAGCCAAGCCGCTAGTAGTTTACCCAATTTTTCACCGCCCATTGGGGCCATTTCTTTTGTTTCTGTATGAGATAATTCACCACCTGTCATGCCAGCACCAAAATTTGTAATCACTGAAAATGCGGCAACTTCTAGCCCAATAAATCGCGCTAAAATAACTTCTGGAACGGTAGACATTCCAACGGCATCACCGCCTAACATACGGGCCATTTTAATTTCGGCAGGTGTTTCAAATGATGGCCCTGAAAACCACATATAAACGCCCTCGCCCAATTCTACGTTGGCAGACTTTGCAGCTTCACGAATGCTCGTTTTCATTTCTTTGTTATAAGCATTTGTCATGCCAACAAACCGCGCATCTGTGGGTTCACCAATAAGCGGGTTCATGCCTGACCAATTAATATGATCGGTAATCAGCATAACTGAACCTGGCGGCAAATCTTCTCGCAATGACCCTGCCGAATTGGTTAGCACCAATCGTTCTACGCCCACTGCCTGCAAAACAGAAATTGGCAGGCGCATGGCGCTTGCATCGCCCTGTTCGTAATAGTGAATGCGCCCTGACAGG
Source organism: Hyphomicrobiales bacterium (assembly GCA_002400845.2). Classification (GTDB taxonomy): domain Bacteria; phylum Pseudomonadota; class Alphaproteobacteria; order Rhizobiales; family Rhizobiaceae; genus Salaquimonas. The sequence continues at coordinate 23,578 of NVRK02000085.1, read as the reverse complement.
ACAATTATACTTTTACCATTTAAAGTGCCGACAACCAATTCGCCTGCGTGCCCTGAAACGCCGCTTTTTGGAAAACCTTCTAGATCATCGTAAGAAATATGAATGGCATCTTCAATTTGATCTACAAATGCCCCAAGCCCAGAACCCAGCACTAATGCTGTTTTTGGCGTTCGGCCTTCTAGGCGTTTTATAAGTTCAGCGGTTGCGGCTTTCATAGTGGCTTCCTAGTTTTAAAAACTATCGCTTAAAGCTTGAAACTTTTAGGCAATAATTCACCCAAAGTTATAGTATCAGTTATTTTTTCTTGGTCACAAAGATGTATTTTTGTTTGTTCGCTTCCAAATTCTGCTAAGCGTTGACGACAGCCGCCGCAGGGCGTGCATAAATCTGCTTTCAAACCCAGCACAGCAACTTCTGCAATTTCGCCTCCGCCATCCATAATCATATGAGATATGGCAGAAGTTTCAGCGCACCAGCCTTCTGGATAAGCTGCGTTTTCAATATTGCAGCCAGAATAAATACGACCATCTGTTGTTTTAATCACTGCGCCTACTGGGAATTTAGAATACGGCGAATACGATTTTTTTGCCGCTTGTAATGCTAACTGATGTAAGTCTGCTGCCATGGTTCATTACCCTTTTAGTTGGCTCTATTTTTATATCGTTACTTTATCGTTCTTTTGAATAAGGCACGCCACCAGCTTTTGGTGGGATTGCCTTTCCAATAAATCCTGCAAGCAATACGACCGTTAATATATATGGCAATGCCTGCATTAATTCTACCGGTACAGTGCCTATGCCCGGAACAGAAACGCCTTGCAAGCGAATAGCAACTGCATCTAAAAACCCAAATAAAAGACAAGTCCACATTACATTAAGTGGTTTCCATTTTGCAAAAATTAAAGCCGCAAGCGCAATGAACCCTTTACCAGCTGTCATGTTTTGCGCAAAGCCAGCAGACAGACCAATGGATAAATAAGTACCAGCAACGCCGCATAATATGCCGCAAATCATGACGGCTCTATAACGCGCCCAAACAACGGATATGCCTGCTGTATCAACAGCGGCAGGATTTTCACCGACTGCACGAAGTCGCAAGCCAAACCTTGTTTTAAATATAATCCACCACGTTATCGGTACCATGAGAAAGGCGACATAGACCAACAAATTATGGCCAGAAATAAGCTCTCTATAGACAGGACCAAAGAAGGGAATATCTGCAACTAACTCAACACCTGGTAATGTAATAGAACTAAAGCGTTCATCCGAACTTAATTGCGGTGTTCTGCCGCCTCGATTAAACCAAGTTTGACCCAACAAAACTGTAAGACCTGCCGCAATGAAATTGATAGAAACACCAGAAACAATTTGATTGCCCTTTGCTGTAATAGAGGCAAATGCATGCACAAGCGACATAGCAAGAGCAACGCCAATGCCAGCTAAAAGCCCCGCCCATGCAGACCCAAATACGGCGGCGGCGGCGGCGGCGCCAAATGCACCGCCTAACATTTTTCCTTCTAAGCCAATATCAAATACCCCAGCGCGCTCTGAATAAAGCCCTGCTAAAGCTGCTAACAATAGGGGGGTTGATAATCGAACTGTAGAATCTAAAATCTGCAATACAGTTGAAAGGTCCATTATGTGTCCTCCCCTGCTAAATTGCTTGTAGCGTTATCAGTTTTGTTTTCAAAAAGCTTTGCAAGAAACGGTCTATAAACATGATCCAGTGCGCCAGCGAATAAAATGACCAAGCCTTGAATAACGACAATAATATCGCGTGTAATGTTTGGCATATCAAATGCTAAATCTGCACCACCTTGCCATAAAGCACCAAACAAAATGGCGGCTAAAATAATACCTATTGGGTGATTGCGCCCCATTAGTGCAACAGCAATACCAACAAAACCTGCGCCGCCCGGAAACCCTTCTGCCATACGAGCCTGATCGCCCATTATGGGGTTAATTGCCATCATGCCTGCCATTGCGCCCGAAATAAGCATCGCAATTACAATTACTTTTGTTTGGTTGATGCCTGCATATTGCGCTGCAGATGGACTAGTGCCCATGGTTCTTATATCGAACCCTAATTTTGTGCGCCATATTAATAGCCACACTAAAAAACAACAAACCAGCGCCAACACAAATGAATAGTTTAGAGGCGCACCTTGAAGCCCCGTGCCAAACAGTTCAAATACCCAGTCTAATTTTGGTATTTGCCCGCCTGTCTCAAACGTTCTTGTTTCTAAGTTTTGAGTTTTTTCTGGCTTAAAAACATCTCGCAATAAATACACCATCAATGCAGAGGCTATAAAGTTAAACATGATCGTTGTGATAACAATATGACTTCCTCGTTTGGCTTGAAGCAACGCGGGTATTAATGCCCATGCCGCACCAAAAATTGCAGCCCCAGCAATGGCCATTGGAAATGTGAAATACCACGGAATGTAACGATCTAGCGCTAAACATGCGGTAGCAACACCTATGCCGCCAATATAGGCTTGGCCTTCTGAACCAATGTTAAACAGGCCGCAATGAATTGCGACAGCGACAGACAGCCCCGTGAAAATAAAGTTTGTGGCATAAAACAATGTGTAGCCAATGCCGCCGCCATAGCCAAAGGCGCCGCGTACCATAAAGTATGCCGCATCAAGTGGATTTTCCCCAACGATTAACACAACCAAGCCAGCAACGAGAAAGGCAGTTACTAGATTTAGAAACGGTATAAGTCCGTATTCTACCCAATTAGGAAATTCAAACTTCATTTTAAAGTTAACCCTTTAAAGCTATTCTTTTTGGCTATTCTTTTGGCTATTCTTGGCCCATGATTAAATGCCCGTCATCAGAAAACTTTACGAATGGATTATGTGCCACTTCCCATAGGTGACCATCTGGGTCAGAAAAATAACACGAATAGCCACCCCAGAAAACTTTTTCTGGTTGCTTTACAGACTTCGCACCGCAGGCAATTGCGTGGGCAAACGCTTCATCAACCTCACTAACACTTGCAACATTATAGGCCAACGAACTACCCCGAAATTTTGGTTGAGGGGCTGTTTCAATTCCTGCATCCTCAGCCAAAGTATCATGCCCATATAGGCCTAAAATAATGCCGCGCCCTTGGAAAAAAGTAACATTCTCATTTGAGGGACCACCAGCTTTCCAGCCAAGTGCTTCGTAAAAACTACGCGCTTTTTTCATGTTCTTTACACCCAGTGTAATGATGCTGATACGCGGTTCGAACTTAGTCATTTTTTAGTCTCTCCATTTTCTAAAGTTTTGGCTTCAATAACGTCGTCGTCAACAGGCTTGTCTTCAATGCCAGCCATTAACAAGCCTAATTCACCTTCGCTTGCACTTGGGTCACGTTCACCCACTATTCGGCCTGCAAACATTACCAATACACGGTCTGCCAACGATCTAATTTCATCTAATTCTACTGAGACCAAAAGTATTGCTTTTCCTGCGTCTCGCATTTCGATGATGCGTTTATGAATGAATTCAATCGCACCCACATCCACCCCTCTTGTTGGCTGACCAATAATTAGCACAACTGGATCACGCTCCATCTCACGTGCAAGCACTATTTTTTGTTGATTGCCGCCAGAAAAATTTGCAGTTTTCAGCTTGGACGAAGGTGGCCGAATATCGTATTGTTCAATTTTCTCATCAGCATCAGCCCTAATAGCATCCATGTTTAAAAATGGCCCATTGAGATATTCAGTGTTGTTTTGATACCCTAGAATTGAGTTTTCGCTCTCTTCAAAGGGTAGTACCAATCCCATATGATGGCGATCTTCTGGCACATGCGCCAAACCGCGTTCACGCAGTTTTCTTGGGTCCGCCTTGCCCATAACGCCAATAGGTTTTCCATCTAAAATTACACGGCCTGATTTGGCTTTGCTTATACCAGATATTACTTTGAGTAATTCTGATTGTCCATTACCAGCAACGCCAGCAATACCAACAATTTCGCCAGCATGTACCTTAAGGCTCACATTATCTACCATGATAACGCCACGAGAATCTTTGACAGTTAGGTTTTCGATACTCAGCTTAACATCGCCAACTTTCGATTTTTTCTTTTCAACGTTCAGCAACACGCTACGCCCGACCATTAGTTCTGCAAGTTCTTCTACATTTGTATCGGCTGTTTTTCTTGTTGCAACAATTTTGCCACGTCGCATCACGGAAACATCATCCGTTATCGCCATGATCTCACGCAACTTATGCGTAATCATAACGATGGTTTTACCTTGGTCTTTTAATTGACCCAAAATTCTAAATAAGTGGTCTGCTTCTGCAGGCGTTAAAACACCCGTTGGCTCATCTAGAATTAATATTTCTGCTCCTCGATACAATGCTTTTAGAATTTCTACACGCTGTTGAAGTCCCACAGGCAAATCTTCAATCACCGCATTTGGGTCCACTTCGAGCGCGTATTCTTTTTCTAACCGCGCCAATTCTTCTCTCGCATTGTTAGTGGCTTTATTAAGAATAGAACCACCTTCAGCCCCTAGAATGATATTTTCTAAGACCGTAAAATTTTCTACCAACATGAAGTGCTGATGCACCATACCAATGCCAGCTTTAATCGCAGCCTGACTGTCTTTGATTTTTTGAACTTCCCCCCCTATTTCAATCGTGCCACTGTCGGCTTGATAAAAGCCGTAAAGAATTGACATGAGGGTAGATTTGCCAGCTCCATTTTCGCCAATGATACCGTGAATAGTACCTTTTTTTACGTCTAAATCGATGTCTTTATTGGCGTGAACATGCCCGAAGCTTTTTGAAATGCCATTTAGTTTAATAGCCGAAGAAAGAGTATCACCAACGATGCTTTTATTGCGCGCTGCAATTATTCTTTCTCTTGATTTAACCGTACTCTTTTTTGACATTTACATTCCGTTCAACTCAAAACTAGGGCCGTTTTTCTCGATATTACCCAGAGCTATTTGATGTCTCCACACCGTGATAGTCAAGACTAGAAGCATACCAAATTCCGTTGAAAGTTAACTTTTATGTTTGCGCTTTGTGATATAGAATAAGCTTTAAAGAACAGGCCATAAACAGGCCCATCAATGGTTGAAAGCTTATATAAATGCCAAAAAACAATAATGAAAACATCGAATCTAGACTTGCAGAATTAGAGATGCTCAATACACATCAGGCGCAAACTATCGATGAGCTTTCGCTTATGGTCTCAAAGCAATGGGATAAAATTGATGTTTTAGAGACAAAGATGAGCGCGTTAGTTACTCGTTTTTTATCTCTAGAAGAAAACGCTGGCCCAGCACACGAAAACACAAAACCACCTCATTATTAGAAACCCACTCATTGGGAATTTCATGCTCAGTATTTTTGAATTAAAATCTAATTATGCAAAACCAGGCAGTGTTACTTGGATAGGGGTTAGACCAGCCAGAGATATTGAGATGGAACAACGACAAAAAGTGGAAATAACTTTTAAAGGACTTGATGGCGACAGAACAACCAAGCCCAGCAATCGCTCGGTCACTTTAATTCAGGCTGAACACTTGCAAGCCATTGCATCTCTTTCAAGTCTGCCTAGCATAAGCCCTTTGGACGTTCGTAGAAACATTGTGGTTGAAGGCATCAATTTACTTACATTGCGAGATCAGCAGTTTAAGATCGGCAATGTATTGCTTGAAGGTACCGGAATTTGCGCGCCATGTTCTAAAATGGAAAAAACGCTTGGTAAGGGTGTTTATAATGCTATGCGCGGCCATGGCGGCATAACGGCTAAAGTTATCAGCGAAGGGTATGTTGAGCTTGGCGACACTGTGTTTCCTGCTTAAACAAAAAAGGGCCGCTTTTAAAAAGCAGCCCAGAATAAAATATTTGTAAATGCCTATATTAATAAGGACATTTATTGTCTGACATATAGTCGTGGACGATCACTTTACCGCTAATAATATCAGCCTTAGCACTTTCTAGCGCTTTCATCATATCAGCATCAACCAATGGCTTGTTGTGTTCATCCATCGCGACATCAACCCCGCCTTCTTTAAGACCAAGCGCCGAAAAGCCTGAAGTCCATTTATCATCAGCAACATCTTTAAATGCATTGTAAACGGCAATATCAACACGTTTCAGCATTGAGGTTAGAACTTTACCTGGGTGCAAATGGTTTTGGTTTGAATCCACGCCAATCCCCAATTTACCAGCATCTGCTACAGCTTGAAGAACACCAAAACCTGTACCGCCAGCGGCATGATAAATAACCTCTGCTCCTTGGTCCATTTGCGCTCTAGCAAGTTCTCCACCCTTAGTTGGGTCATTCCAAGCAGCACCTGTTGTGCCCGTCATGTTTTGCAATATTTTTGCATCCGCTTTTATAGATTTAACACCACCTACATAACCACACGCAAATTTACGAATTAGAGGAATATCCATTCCGCCAATAAAGCCGACTGTGCCAGATTTTGAAGCTTGTGCGGCCATTACGCCCACAAGGTATGAACCTTCTTGCTCTTTAAAAACAACTGAACGTACATTTGGTTTGTCAACAACCATATCAACGATAGCAAATTTTGTATCTGGGAATTCCGCTGCAACTTTTTCTAGCGCGGCGGCTTGTGAAAAGCCGATCACAACAACTGGGTTATACCCATCACGTGCAAAGCGGCGCATTGCCTGCTCACGTTGCGCATCATCTGTTACTTCGAAATCACGGTAGGCTGTGCCTGTTTCTTTTTTGAATAATTCTGCGCCATTATAGGCTGCCTGATTAAAAGAACCATCATTTTTGCCACCTTTGTCATAAACAACAGCTGGTTTTGCATCCATAGCAAAGCTTGAAACTGTCATAGCCAACGTGGCTGCCAATCCAATTATTAATCGCTTCATTTTTATATCCTGTCCATTAAATATGTGTTTATTTTTTTAGATAGTTAAGAATAGAATTTCACTAAAAGTCTTTTGGCTAAAAATAGTCTTGCATGATTTTTTAGAATTTGCATGCAGAAAATTTAAAATTTAACGCTAAATATTTTTCGGCATTTGGGGTCGATTGATGTGCCATCTTGCTTTATGTGTTCTGCAACATAAACACTGAAATATAAAAATAATTTGAAAATTAGCTTTTATCAACAAAAAGCATATATGAGCAGTTAGAACAGAAAATTTAAAGGCATCCGCTTTGAGTAAAATGACCCAACAAAAGAATGCAGACCTTAACAAGTCTGAATTGGTAGATGACACACCAACTGTAATTGTTAAACGTGTTTTAAGCGAAAATTTTCATCTCTATAGATTTACCTATTTTCTGGCTATTTTATGCATGATAGCCATTGCTGCAACAACTGCCTTTAGCGCTTACATAATTAAAGATGTTGTAAATGAAGTTTTTGACGACAAAAAACTAAGCGCCGCATTTGGCTTGGCAGGCATTGTATTGTTGGTATTTTTCATAAAAGGCATGGCTGGGTTTGGTCAGCATGTTTTGCTTAATCGCATCGGTAATAATATTGTTGCACGTTATCAAAAACGCCTCTACGAACACATGCTAAATTTGGGAGTGGGCTACTATTCAGATACTCGGTCTGCATTTTTGGTTGGCCAAATAAACCAAAATTTGAGTGGCATTAGGCAATTACTCAATCAACTCATCACTGTTTTTGCTAGGGATCTATTATCCTTTATTGGCCTGTTCTACGTAATGATTCTAATGGACCCATACATGACGATTGGATCTATATTGGTGATGCCAATCGCTGGGTTTGTAATTTCTCGTTATGTTAAAAAAATCAAAAAATTAGCTAGGCAAAATGTGAATGTAAATTCGCATGTTGCATCATCTATGATTGAAACCGCACAAGGCATTTCTGTTTTAAAAGCTTTCACGATGGAAGAGCAAATGCAAAATCGTGTGGGCAGCTTGATTAACAAAGCCGAGCGGCAGGCGAATGGCATTGCACTTATTAATGCGCGCACAAAACCGCTTACAGAAACATTGGGCGGCATTGCTATTGCTAGCGCAATTGCTTTTGGTGGCTATAGAGTCATTGAACTGGACGGCAATAATGGCGCAATGCTAGCGTTCTTAGCAGCTGCAATGTTGGCCTATGAACCTGCACGTAGGTTGGCCTCTTTTAGAGTTGGCTTTGAAAAATCGCTTGTAAATGTGCGTATGATTTATGAATTACTAGATACGCCACCGCGCCAAGCAGACAAGCCTAATGCAAAGCTTGCAAAAATCACAAAAGGTAAAATTGAGTTCAAGAACATCAAATTTGCTTATGGTAGCGGTGACAAAATCGGTGAGCAAGTACTGAACGATGTGTCCTTCATTGCAGAAAGCGGCAAGACTACTGCATTGGTTGGGCCATCTGGTGGCGGCAAAACAACGTTGATAAATTTAGCATTGCGTTTCCACGATTTAACCTCTGGTACAATTAAAATTGACAACCAAGACATTTCAAATATCCAAGTTGTTGGCATGCGCGAAAATATGGCTTTGGTTTCACAGCAACCGGTTCTGTTTGAGGGGTCTGTTGCTGATAATATAAGGTTTGCAAAACCTGATGCGACGCAAGAACAAATTGAAGAAGCAGCAAAGCAGGCTCAAGCACACGATTTCATTTTACAAATGCCACAGGGTTACGAGACACCAATTAGCGAAATGGGTTCTAACCTTTCTGGCGGACAAAGACAGCGGTTATCAATTGCGCGTGCCCTATTGCGTAACGCAAAAATATTATTGCTAGATGAAGCCACATCAGCACTGGACAATAAATCGGAAAAACTTGTTCAACATGCTTTGGATACTTTGATGAAGGGTCGCACAACAATAGTTGTTGCACACCGCCTTTCTACCATTCAAAATGCTGACAAAATTGTAGTAATTGATCGCGGAAATGTTGTAGAACAAGGCAATCACAAAACTCTAATGCGCAATAAAAATGGTCTTTATGCAAGTTTACAAATGCTTGGGGCATCAACCGCAAGCATCACTAAATCAAAAAAACCTGCGAAGCGCGCTAAAAAGACGACAACGAAGGCAAAATAAATGAGTGATATGAACTTAGTCGTTATTGGCGCATCGGGGCGCATGGGCCAAGCTTTAATACAGACAATTGTAAATACGCCGGGCGCTACAGTATCGGGCGCATTGGAGCGCGAAGATTCCCCTGCCTTGGGCCTTGATGCTGGAGAAGTGGCTGGCGTGGGCAAATTAGGTGTTCAAATTACTTCTAATTCGCAAGAGGCAATCTCTAATGCCGATGGCATTATTGATTTTACTGCACCTGCGGCAACTGTTGCATTTTCAAAGCTTACTTCAAAAGCTGGCATTGTGCATATCATCGGCACAACAGGTTGTAGTGAAGACGATGAAAAAGCCATTGCAGATGCAGCAAAATCAGCAAAAATTGTTAAGTCGGGCAATATGAGCCTTGGGGTTAATCTATTATCTGTATTGGTTGAGCAAGCCGCCAAAGCACTTGAAGCTGCTGACTTTGATATTGAAATTTTAGAAATGCACCACAAACATAAAGTGGATGCACCTTCTGGTACTGCGCTTTTATTAGGTGAAGCCGCATCCAAGGGGCGCAATATTGATCTTGATAAAAATAGTGTGCGTGTTCGTGACGGACACACTGGCGCACGTGAAGAAGGCACTATTGGCTTTGCAACTTTGCGTGGCGGTTCTGTTATTGGTGACCACACCGTCATGCTTGCTGGTGAAGGTGAACGGATAGAATTATCGCACTTAGCGCAAGACAGGTCCATTTTTGCTAAAGGTGCTGTTAAGGCAGCTTTATGGGCTTTTGATAAAAAAGCAGGACTTTATAACATGCGAGATGTTTTAGGCTTTTCTTAAAATAATTTTAAAAATTAATAGTAACTAGATGAGAGATGAAAATTATGAGCGGAACACTTGTTCTTGTACGCCACGGCCAAAGTGAATGGAATTTGAAAAATTTATTTACAGGTTGGAAAGATCCTGACCTTACTGAACTTGGTGTTAAAGAAGCCATTGAAGGCGGAAAAATACTAAACGATGAAGGACATAAGTTTGACATTGCCTATACAAGCGATCTTATTCGCGCGCAGCGCACTTGCCAATTTATATTAGATGAAGTTGGACAACCAGATTTAGAAACCATTCGTGACCAAGCATTGAACGAACGTAATTACGGAGACCTTGCTGGTCTTAATAAAGACGACGCACGTAAAAAATGGGGCGAAGAGCAAGTTCACATTTGGCGTCGCTCATACGATGTACCGCCGCCTGGTGAGGAAGGTGAATCTTTGAGAGATACGGGTGCTCGCGTTTGGCCTTATTACATGACAGATATTTTACCGCGTGTTTTAGCTGGCCAAAAAGTATTGGTTGCGGCACATGGTAATTCACTACGTGCATTGGTTATGGTACTTGATCGCTTATCAAAAGAAGAAATATTGAAGCTTAATTTAGCAACTGGCGTACCAATGGTTTATAAATTAAATGCAGATTCTACTGTGGCAGATAAGAAAATTTTGGGTGACATGTCTAAAGCACACTAGATTTTCATGACACACTTTAAAGAAAACTATTGAGCAGTTGGTAGAAATATCAACTGCTTTTTTATAACTTGTTTTCTACGAGCTACTTTGCGGCAACACCGCATTCCCAACCAAGCATGGCGCGTTTTCTAGTGATGCCCCAATGATACCCAGTAAGAGCTCCTGATTTCCCCACCACTCTATGACAAGGCACCACGAATGAAATGGGATTGCGCCCAACAGCTCTTCCCACCGCTCGGGGTGCATTTTTGCCAATGGTCTCACCTAACGCAGAATAGGTTGTAGCGGTGCCAAAGGGAACATTAAGCAAACCTTCCCAAACACGTATTTCAAAATCAGTACCGATGAGAACCACTCTTAGAGGGTCATTTATATTCCAAGATTTTGGATCAAAACTGCGCGTGACATAAGGCGCTGTAATATTTTGGTTTGCAACATATTTTGCCTTTGGCCAACGCGCTTGCATATCTTCAAGGGCTGCGTTTTCGCCCCCTTGATCGGCAAGCGCCATGCCTGCCATACCGCGATCTGTTACCATCACAACAGCAGTTCCAAATGGGCATGGGTGAAATCCATAAAAAATCTCGAGTCCTTCGCCGCCTAACTTATAAACTCCAGGAGACATTGCCTCATGAGTAACAAACAAATCGTGCAATCGCCCTGGGCTAGACAAGCCCAATTCATAGCTTGCATCTAACAACGGCAAATCTTTGGCTAATAGCCTTTTTGCATGATCTAAAGTCACAGCTTGCAAAAAACCTTTTGGCGAAAGCCCCGCCCATCTTGTGAAAAGCTTTTGCAATTGTGTTGGAGATAGACCTACTTCACTGGCTAGTGCCGCTAGCTGAGGCTGATCTTGCCAGTTTTGTGATATTAGCTCGATTACTCTGCGCACTGTTTGATAGTCTTTGGCTTTTGTTTCCATGACAAGGCTAGCACCTTGGCGCAACTCAGCGTCACCAAAATTGTTTTGTGCCATGGTAATATTATTTTCCATGATATCATGCTTCCTCTTCTTAACTTACATAAAGATAGGCATTGTTGACATATTTAACCACCCGTTTCTTGCTTAAAGCAAACAAAACGTTCACAAAGTCATTTAGATAAATTGATGGTTTTTAAAATGGCAGTTAGAAAAAAAAGATTACCACGTTGCAAATATAGCCAAGAAGAAATGGTGGAAATATTTTCGAGATTTCGCCAGCAACGCCCAGAACCTAAAGGCGAGTTAAACCATAGCAATCCATTCACGCTAGTTGTGGCTGTTGCTCTTTCTGCGCAAGCAACTGATGTTGGGGTAAACAAAGCAACCCTAAAACTTTTTAAAGTTGCGGATACACCCGAAAAAATGGTTGCGCTTGGCGAGGATAAAATACGAGATTACATTAAAACAATCGGGCTTTATCGTAATAAAGCAAAGAATGTTTTTGCACTTTCTAGAATGCTGATCGAGGATTTTGACAGTATAGTTCCACAAGATCGAGACACGCTAACCAAACTTCCAGGGGTGGGCAGAAAAACTGCAAATGTTGTCGTTTCTATGGCTTTTGGTCAGCCGACCATTGCGGTTGATACCCATATATTGCGCATTGGAAATCGCATTGGTATGGCACCTGCTAAAACGCCAGATGATGTGGAAGCTATATTAGAAAAAAACATTCCAGAAGAATTTTTATACCATGCACATCACTGGCTAATTTTACATGGGCGCTATACATGCAAAGCTCGCAAGCCAGAATGCGAAGCATGTATTATTGCAGACATTTGCAAATCAAAAGAAAAGAGTTGCGATATTCCTATGGCAGTTGTGTTGTTACCTGAGCAACAGTTTTAATTTTACGAATAATTTGGTACAGAATTATCTGAATATTTTTTCGTTAAGTTTTTGTGTAAATGTACCATAAGGGCAGCTGCGAAAACGGGTGTTGCAAGGTTTAAAATTGGCACAGCCATAAAGCCGGCAATTATCATTCCGCCCAAGAATACCGTTGTTGAATTTCTTTGGCGCATTAACTTTGCATCGACTTCTGAACGAAATCGCATTGCCGCAAAGGTGAAATATTCTCGGCCCAATAAGTAACCATTCACGATAAAGAAAAGCCCAAAACCTAGCCCCAAAAATGGCACTAGAAAAAGTGTCAATATGTTTGCACCAACAACAAGTACTAAAAATCGTAATGCCAACCATATTGCATGGCCAATTGGTATCGGTTGGCCAATTCCATCTTGTGGGTAGTCACTATTTTCAATAAAATCTGCAACATCATCCAAGAACAAACCAGCAAAAATTGCCGATACAGGTGCAAGTAAAAACCCTGCTCCTACTATGATGCCAGTTCCAAGCAGCCATATGAATATTGTGGCAACCCAAGGCCAACCACTTAAGGCTGGTGTGATGAAACTTGCGAATGCAGCTTCGACACCAATCCAAACGCCCATGAACAATAAAATCGTCAAGCCGATTGATTTTAACAGCACCGATCTAAATTTTGGTTTTGTTAGTACTGATGCAGCTTTACGTGCAGATTCAATTACCATTTAAATTGTCCCTTGTTATAAGTTTGAGATAGGTAGGATTGAAGCAATCTGCAAGTAAAAAAATAAGTTGAAATATATGTCGCAATATGGGAAGCCCCTTTTTAATTCTTCGGCTAACATTTAAGCTAATTTGATTCCCAAAAAGAACAGGCACTCTATGACCACACGTTTTGACGTTTTGACCATTGGCAACGCAATTGTAGACATTATCGCAAACTCTGACGATGCCTTTCTTGCAAAAGAAGGAATCATAAAGGGTGCAATGAACCTGATTGATGCGGACCGCGCGGAACATTTATATTCTGTTATGGGCCCAGCGATTGAAGCATCTGGGGGAAGTGCTGGCAACACTGCGGCTGGCGTTGCTAGCTTTGGTGGTAAAGCTGCATATTTTGGCAAAGTCAGTGATGACCATTTAGGTACAGTATTTACACATGACATTCGCGCTATTGGCACTTACTTTGAAACTAAGCCTCTAGCTGGCACACCGCCAACTGCACGCTCTATGATTTTTGTGACACCTGATGGCGAACGCTCAATGAACACTTATCTTGGATCTTGTGTTGAACTTACATCAGCAGACATTGAAGAAGATGTCGTGGCAGATTCTCAGATTACTTATTTTGAAGGTTATCTTTGGGATGTTGAAGCGGCAAAAGACGCCATTCGATTGGCAAGTAAATTAGCCCACAAACACGGCCGTAAATTTGCCATGTCCCTTTCAGACTCTTTTTGTGTAGACCGTTTTAGAGATGAATTTTTAGAGCTAATGCGCAGTGGCACTGTGGATATTGTTTTTGCTAATGACGATGAATTAAAATCACTTTATCAAACATCTTCATTTGATGACGCAATAAAAGCTATTCGCGAAGATTGTGCCTTGTCTATTATTACTAAAGGCGAGAAGGGATGCGTTGTTGTTACTCGTGAAGAGACACACAACATTAACGCTCACCCAATTGACAAATTGGTTGATACGACGGGCGCTGGAGATCTTTTCGCGGCTGGTTTTTTGTACGGCCTGACACATGGTCATGATTTAAAATCATGTGCGCGCATTGCAAGTATGGCCGCAGCAGAAGTTATTCAGCATATCGGCCCACGCCCACAAGTGTCTCTTAAAGACATGCTTGCTTCTGAAGGCGTTTAATTCAACTTTTTTTGAGCATTGTTTTTAAAGCGTAAATTTGTTCAAGCGCATCTTTAGGCGAAAGCTCATCTGGCATCAAAGCCTCAACCGCATCTTTTATTGCGCTGTCTTCTTTATCAGCCAAAGGTGCTGGTTGCTGTGTTGCTGAAAATAAGGGCAGCTCATCAACAAGCGTTATTGCAGACTTTCCATGATCGGCATTTTCTAGCTGGTCAAGCACATCTTTAGAGCGCGCGATAACCGCATCTGGCAGACCTGCAAGTTTTGCGACTTGAATGCCATAAGAACGATCAGCCACGCCCTTTACAACTTCATGCAAGAATACAACATCGCCCTGCCATTCTTTTACTTTCATAGTAACATTGGCTAGGCGGTTTAGTTTCTTTTTAAGCGCGGTTAATTCGTGAAAATGCGTTGCAAATAATGTGCGACAACAGTTCACTTCGTGTAAATGTTCAATCGAAGCCCATGCAATAGACAAACCGTCAAAAGTCGCTGTTCCTCTGCCAATTTCATCTAGTATGACCAAAGAACGTGGTCCGGCTTGATTTAAGATCGCAGCTGTCTCAACCATCTCGACCATAAATGTAGAACGCCCACGCGCTAAATCATCGGCGGCTCCTACACGGCTAAACAGGCGATCAACAATACCAATATGAGCCGATTTTGCAGGTACAAATGAACCCATTTGAGCAAGAATTGCGATCAACGCATTTTGACGAAGGAAGGTAGATTTACCACCCATATTGGGGCCTGTTAACAGCCACAGATCACCTTTTTGCGATGCCTCGTCTCCTAGCGAACAAT
This sequence comes from Hyphomicrobiales bacterium, assembly GCA_002400845.2. Taxonomy (GTDB): domain Bacteria; phylum Pseudomonadota; class Alphaproteobacteria; order Rhizobiales; family Rhizobiaceae; genus Salaquimonas. The sequence goes on along the minus strand of NVRK02000085.1, from coordinate 8,557 downwards.
CGTTTGCAACAAAACCATTTGCGTTGTCGCGTTTTAGCATTTGTTCAACAACTGCGTGCCTGCCGCCCTTAACAATAAATGTGGTTGAATTATCTACTATCGGCCGACAATATTCAAACTGCGTAGCTAGTTTGGCAAGTGCTGAGCCAACATCAAGAACACACAGTGCATTTGCGGCTTGTTGAAGTATATTTGCTTGGCTTAAAACTTCACTTAAAAGACTGTCAAAAACCTCTAACTCTAATTGTAAAATTCGCCCTGCTGCGTTTGCAATTTTGGTTTCCATGTCTGCCAATTCAGTTGTTGTAAACCGCATTGCATTTGCCATGGTTTGGCGATGAATGAACTTTGCTTTAGCTTCTTCGTTGGTCAACGCTTCCGCATTAAGCGCTGTTACCTCGATGAAATAACCAAGCACATTATTGTGACGAATTTTCAGGTTCTTAACGCCAGTTTCCTGTGAATATTCTCTTTGCATGCCAGCAATAATTCTTCGTGAATCATCTCGCAATGCTCGCAATTCATCTAGTTCTTGGTTTGCACCTTGTTTTACAAAACCACCTTCACGTTTTAGCAATGGCAGTTCATCGGCTAAATGTATTGCTAACACTTTCTCAAGGCTTACAGGTAAATCAACAAGTGTTTTGAGCGCGTCACTTACCTCAATCGGCAAATTTGCAACCGCTTTAATTTCAGAAAAATCTGATAATATAATACCTGCAAAATGAACTCCATTTAATATTGCACCAAGGTCGCGCGGCCCTCCTCTGTTTAAGGCAAGGCGTGACAATGCTCTTGGAATATCTGGGCACATTTTTAATTTTTCACGCAGGTTTTGTGAAACGCTAATGCCGTCTTTAAAAAATGAAACAGTTTCATAGCGCTCCAATATTTTAGTTGCATCAGTGAGTGGGCTCATCATCCGCTCACCTAACAAACGTGCTCCGCCGCCTGTTACAGTTCTGTCGATTGCATGAAACAGACTGCCTCGTTTTTCGCCACTTAACGTGCGGACCATTTCTAGGTTTGCACGTGTTGCAGAATCGATAAACATCGCGCCATCGCTTTCTTCACGTGATGGCTTTGCAAGCGGTGGACGTTCTCCTATTTGTGTTTTTTCAACATACCCTAAAATGGCGCCACAAGCGGCAAGTTCTACTCTAGAAAAACTACCAAACCCATCCAGTGTTTTAACCTCAAAATGACGCAAAATACGCTCGTTTCCTGCTTGGCTATCAAACATATGTGCTGGCTGAGGAGATAGGGCCGCACCATTATCTTTTATGGGATGGGAAAAAATTTCTTCTTGCAACAATGTATCAGGATGCACAATTTCGCTCGGTTGAATGCGTGCTAAATCAGCAGCTAAAGTGCTCGTATTACTTTGGCAAACTTTAAAACTTCCTGTTGAAAGGTCTATCCATGCTATCGCTAAATCACTTTCACCCTCACCTTTTTTAATTCTAGCAATCGCGGCTAAATGATTTGATGCTGAGGGGTCCAGAAGTTTTTCTTCTGTTATTGTGCCAGGCGTAACAAGGCGAATGACATCACGGCGAACAACAGACTTTGCGCCTCTTTTTTTGGCTTCAACGGGACTTTCCATTTGTTCACAAACAGAAACCCTATGCCCAAGACTTATGAGTTTGTGCAAATAATCTTCTGCGGCATGAAAAGGAACGCCGCACATAGGAATGTCTTCTCCTAAGTGTTTCCCACGTTTTGTGAGCGTTATGCCTAAAGCGCGTGAAGCTTCCTCTGCATCATCGAAAAACAATTCATAAAAATCGCCCATACGATAGAACAATAAAGAGCCAGGATTAGCGGCCTTAATCTCTATATACTGCTCCATCATGGGTGTAATTTTTCCCACTGGCGTAACATTGCTCGCAATATTTAGATCAGCATCGCTATTTTTGGATTTTATTTTTGAATTATCTAAGGCAGGCATTTTTAGAAACGATCTCTCATTTTAGAAAATCTTTATGAGATACTGATTCCTGATAGCGCAAATTAAAGCAAGTTTTGTCTGGCTGTCATCTATAATTATACATAAACATCCACAGCGAATTGACGCTTTGTACAAAATTAGCTTTGGCTATAGCTTTTGGCACTTTGGGCGTATCTTTGGGTATTGGCACCATAATAATTAATATAGCGCTTTTCTATATTTTTTACTGGTAAAACCGTAAGCACATCTATTGTGTTAAAATCTTTATCAATCGCAATTTGCGTTGAGAATTTTGCGCCAATTCGTAAATAGCCCTTAATCATTGGTGGCAGGTTTCTAATTGAACGCTTTGGGTCAATCTCTGCCTTTGATAATAACTTAAAATTACCTTTATAACTTGGCATCGCTTCAACATCATAATTACGATCAGCTGCTGCATAGTGATGTAAAAAACTAAGCGCCTCATTATGCACTTGAGGATCGACACCTGAAAAAGATGCACAACCAAACAACACATCAATGTTGTGTTGTTTTATGTATGCCCAACTGCCAGCCCACAAAAGCTCCATAGTGCGCTTGCCACGATGATTTGGTAAAACGCAAGAACGACCAAATTCTAGAAAGTTGAGGTTTGCATTTTTTTTCAACATTGGCCCAATGTTAAACTCATCAGCAGAATAAAAACCACCGACTAAAGCGGCATGATCTGCACGCACTAAACGATATGTCCCAACAATATTGCTATTTTTTTCTGTTGGAAAAATTGAATTGTCAACAACCAGCAAGTGATCGCATACCGCATCAAATCGGTCGACATTAATTGCTGCAGGCGTATCAAAGATAGCTTCGCGCATTTGTAAAACTTGTAAAATTTCATTTTCATTTTGTGCAAGTCTAGTTTCCAACTCGCCCAACAATCCCAAACAATTAGCTTGTGCGTTTGAAACTTTTGAAGAACTGATTTGTGATGGTTGCTCCACTGATCTCATCTTCTTTATAATTTATTCATCTAACTAGGAAGAGATTAACACTTTGATATGACAATTGTATGTTATTTTTGGGTCTCGTTATGTGCACTATTTGCATTTTAAAATGTAACACAAAAATTATAATGCCTACATAAGATTGAGCTATTGCGCTGTTAATTTTTTCAAAATCTTGACCAAAACAGTTGGGTCGATTGGTTTTTGTAGAAAATCATCCATCCCAGCATCAAAAGCATTTTGGCGACTTGATTGTTGATCGTCTGCCGTAAGCGCAATAATTTTTGTTGCAGTGGTGATATTTTGATCTCTTTCTAAATTTCTAATTTCAATTGTTGCCGCTATACCATCTAATACTGGCATATGCATATCCATTAATACAGCGTCATATTTACTGGCTTTAAACAGCTTAACAGCTAATGCTCCATTTGCAGCATGCTCAACCTTTGCGCCTGCCTTTGTTAAGCAAGCTGTAACCAACATTTTATTTATATCATTGTCTTCGGCAAGTAATATTGTTTTGCCTAATAATTGTTGCTCTATTACTTGGTTGTTGAGCTGTTCTTCGTATTCTTTTTCAGCAGTTTCTTTTATGAAATCAGCACTTAATACATTCAGCAAACTAGTTTCACGTACAGGCCTAATTAAATATGCATCGGCCCCTTTGCCTAATAAACGGTGCAATTTTTTTCGTTCCGCAGGGTCCATTAATACAATAACTTGCAAGTCTTTTTTACGACTCAAATTTTTATGGCCAAAAGTTTTTATACGGTTAGTAAAACCATCTAGCACGGCGTTGGTGTCTTTATTTTCAAAACTTTTAGGGTCAAAAATAACAGCGTCATATTCATCATCATTTTTCAGTGCAGCCTTAATTCCCGCAAGGTTAATGATATGATTAACGACGCCACCATTGCTCTTAATTTGTTTTTGCAAGCAATCTGCTTCCATCAAATTATTCATGACAAGTAAGATTTTTTTGCCTCTTAGAGATGAGCGGATTGTCGTTTTTTCATTAACATCAGGAACAAAATTCAACGTTAAATCCAATGCAAAAGTAGAGCCATTTTCACTACTGCTTACTAATTTTAATTCACCACCTAGTTGGTCGGCAATAGCCTTTGAGATTGCAAGCCCTAATCCAGCCCCATCAACGTTGCGTGTATTTTCGTCATCAACGCGCTCGAATTCTTGGAATATTCTCTTTTGATCTTCTGGGTTCAAACCGGGACCGGTATCAACTACTTTGAAGATAATATTGGCTGTATTATTGAATGTATCAATATTACCAACACGACACTGCAAGGCGACGCCGCCTGTTTGTGTAAATTTGATGGCATTGCCCAAGAGGTTAATAATAATCTGCTTTAGTCGCGCCGGGTCTGTATGCACGATTTGCGGCATTTTGCTGTCTACGAATAGACCAAGACCGATGTTTTTTGAATACGCACGCGGCGATATCAATTCGACAATATCACTCATTAATTGCCTGATATCTATATTTTTTTCTTGTAGCTTAAATCTACCCGCCTCAATCATTGTTATGTCTAGCATTTCTTCAATAAGATGAAGAAGAGAACTGCCTGATGAAGAAATTGAATCTATGTATGTTTTTTGTTCGTCTGTAATGTTTGTACCATTAAGTAATTTTGACATTCCTAGCACACCATTGAGCGGTGTGCGCATTTCGTGACTTACCATTGCAAGGAAACGAGTTTTTGCTCTGTTTGCCTGCTCAGCTTTTCCTCTAGCTTCTTCTAAAGTTTGCTCCGCAAATTTATAAGACGTTATGTCTCTGGCCACAGACAATATAACAGCGCCATTATTCCCTTCTCCGCGTACGGGTAAATCTAACCATGAAAACCATTTCAAACCTTCATTAGTTTCAAATGCGACTTCTCTTGTTTCTAGTCCAAGCCCTGCGCCTAAGCCATTTGATTTATCCATTTGCTCTTTTGAATTTGAAAAATGCTTAGGGACCGGTGCAAAATATGTATTTGTAATTTCCAAAACTGTTTTACCAAAACTGGTTGAAAATTCAGGATTACAAAATAATATTTTTCCGCTCTGATCGCGCATGACCAAAAGATCATCAAATGCTTCAGCAATACTTCTATAGCGCTCTTCGCTTTCACTTAATTCCCAAGCTTTATCTTCTAATTTTTCAAAACGCAATTTTGTTGCTTTTTTCTCTTCGTGGTTTTGAATAACTGGATCATGTCTAAATGCAAAAATCAGTGCCGCCATACTAGCGGTCACAATTGTAATCATTGCTGAGCTAAAATTATCTTGGGCGTAAAAATAATTAATCACACCACCTGCAACGATTAATGAGGGCGCTAAAAATTGATTATTGTAAAGCTTGGTTATGAACCGCTCAAACAGATGGATCGTTTTATTAACGCCGCGTGGTTCACGTCTTTTCGTGCGCATACTAACTGGTAGTTTATTTTGACCTGCTTTAGTGCCACCTTGGTAATTAGCATCAGCTGATGTGTTATCTGGTGCATCAGTTGCTCTCTTCGCTTTGTAAGCATTTTTTAGGTCAGTAGAAATAGAAGGGGCATTGTTAATTTTTTGACGAACATAATCAGGCAGATTCACCGTAGAATCTGCTTTTATTTTCGCATCTAATTTATCAGAATGCGTTTTAGATTTATCTTCGTCAGTTGTATCAGTCAATTTAAAGCCCAACGCTTCAGTTATTTCAAAATTAACTGTAGCAAAGAGCAATGAATTTTTTCTTGAACATTATAGTAAACAAGACATTCATAAACTGGAGATTAGACCCAATATTGGGACAATGAAATATGTATCTTTGACTACGCTGCAATCGCTAGTCGAGAATTAACAGTTCTGTAGGCAATGGCCTCTGCTATGTGCATACGACCAACCGTTTGCGCACCTTCTAGGTCTGCAATGGTGCGAGCAACTTTTAAAATGCGATGATACGCTCTGGCAGAAAACCGCATGGTCTCTGCCGCCTCTAGCATTAATTTTGCACCAGCTTTATCGGGTGCCGCAATTGCTTCAATCAAAGATGGGGACGCGCTTGCATTGTTAAAACCATTGCCAATTTTCATACTGGCAGGATAATCAGAAGACGCAGTTATATGCTCTAGCCGTACTGCTTGCACTTGCCTTGCCGCCAACACCCTTTTTGCAACACTATGGCTGCCTTCAGATACTTTCATAGTCATCATGTCAGCCGCAGTAATGGCAGGCACTTCAATTCTAATATCAATTCTGTCCATGAAAGGACCTGAAATGCGTGCTTGATAATCGCTAACGCATCGGTCGCCACGTCTGCATGTATGCCCTGGCTCGCCTGCCATACCGCATCGACAAGGATTCATTGCGGCAATTAATTGAAACCGCGATGGAAATGTAACACGATAATTTGCACGCGCTATTGCTGTTTCCCCACTTTCTAATGGCTGGCGCAAACTGTCTAAAACTTGCGGAACAAATTCGGGCAATTCGTCTAAAAATAACACTCCATTATGGGCCAGCGAAACCTCGCCCGGCCTTGCGCGCAAACCACCCCCTACTAATGAAGCCATGGAAGCCGAATGGTGGGGCGATCTAAAAGGCCGTTTGTTTGATAATTTGCCATCAGCCAATTCACCAGCAATTGAGGCTATCATAGAGACTTCTAATAACTCTTTTGGGGATAGATTTGGTAATATACCAGGAAGCCTAGAAGCCAACATTGATTTTCCAGACCCTGGCGGGCCGACCATCAACATATTATGGCCACCAGCGGCGGCAATTTCTAAAGCGCGTTTGGCAGTTTCTTGTCCTTTAATTTCAGATAGGTCTGGCAGAACGCCAACATTTTGCTGCACGCCAGCCACTGGACGCGTTAAAACTTGTGTCCCCTTAAAATGGTTGGCTAGCGATATTAAACTGGTTGGGGCTAGAATATCCATTTCTGGATCCGCCCAAGCGGCCTCTGAACCACTGCTTGCAGGACAGATTAAACCCTTACCTTGGGCATTGGCGCTAATTGCTGCTGGAAGTGTACCAGCCACTGGCATTAATGTGCCGTCTAAAGACAATTCGCCCAGCACGACATAATTATCCAATGCGTCAGATGGTATTGCACCAAGCGCCGCCATCAATCCTAATGCGATCGGTAAATCGAAATGACTACCTTCTTTGGGTAAATCGGCTGGTGCTAAATTTATAGTAACCCGTTTTGGCGGCATGGAAAGACCAGAGGCATGCAGTGCTGAACGAACACGCTCTCTACTTTCGCCAACTGCTTTGTCTGGCAACCCAACCACTGCCATTTGCAACTTACCCGGTGCGACCATGACTTGCACATCAACAGGCACAGCATTAATGCCTTGAAAAGCGACTGTTTGTACCCGTGAAACCATTACCCAACCCTCAACTTCTGTATTAATCCTGATTAATTTACTGAAAATTTTAAGATCGCTTCAAAACAATCCAAAAGAAAACATTTAACCAAGAACTACTATTGGTTGCAATTTAAGACTGATTAAAATATAGAGTCAAGTGATTTGTTCTTTTTATGTTCTTTTGATTAGAGCGCAATGCTTCGTCTACAAAACAAAAAAGGCACCCCAAAAGGTACCTAATTAATTTAAGCATCAATAGAACTGCGCTTTGAGCTTTGAGCTTTGAGCTTTGAGCTTTGAGCTTTGAGCTTTGAGCTTTGAGCTTTGAGCTTTGAGCTTTGAGCTTTGAGCAAAATCAAGCACTTCTTGAGTAACAACCGAAAAACCTTTACCAGTTTCTCCCGCCGTACAGGTCAAAAGAGCAACAATGATAATTGCATTACGCATTGAAGTAACGCCAGCTAAAGCCTCCTCCTTTTCTATCAACGCTATAATTTGCCAACCTGCATTTTCAAACTTATTACATGCCACAGGGCATACCAAATGCATGCTAATCGGCTCAACTTAAGTGCATCATGCAGGCCGCGCTCAACACACGGGAGTTGCTTATTGTTTATTAACAATTACAATTAGCAATAATTTTGAAAGGTAAATTTACCATTAACCTTAAATAGAAATTCATTAAATTTCAATTTTCAAGTGCGTTTCATTATCCCAAGTTGCCATTTGCTTAGCGCTTACTCTACCCTTACTTTAGCCACGTAACTTTTGTGAATTACAACTTATGGATTTATTGAAATAATACGCTATAAACCATTTGACCGTAACACTATGTGCCTTGCTGTCGATTTAGTGGAATAAAAAGGGTATGGCGTTGAGAATACTAATATTAGGGGGGTATGGCGTTTTTGGTGGGCGCTTGGCAGAACTGCTCAAAGATTTGCCCAATATAGAAATATACATTTGTGGCCGCAACTTAGCACGCGCAACTACATTTTGTAACAATTACGCTGGCCCAGCAAAAGTAACGCCCCTATGCGTAGAGCGCACCGAGCTATCCGATACATTACTCAAATTTCGACCTGATGTTGTCGTAGATGCCTCTGGCCCTTTTCAACTTTATAGTCAGAGCAATGCTGGTGATCCATACACCGTAATAAAAAGCTGTCTTAAAGCGCGCGTGAATTACATGGATTTAGCCGATGGTGCAGATTTTGTCTTGGCTGTTCCAAAATTTATTATGCAGACAAAAGAAG
>NVRK02000084.1 GCA_002400845.2 Hyphomicrobiales bacterium | reverse complement strand
GTGGTTTTAGCAATTGCAATATGAAAAATTTTATCTGTGTCAACATGTGGAGTTACTTGGATACTAAATTTTCCAGAAGGGTGTAGTTCTATCCGAACGCGTTGATCCGTTTGCTTTATACTTAGTTTGTGAAGTTCGTTTAGTATTTTCGTGACATCCAGTTTAAAACCAAGTTCTTTTGCGGATTTTTTTAACCGAGCAATATGCATCGGCAATCTTTTAAATCCATTCTTTGAAAGTTTGAAAGTTTCAATTAGCGAGAAATTTGCAGGGGTAATAAACTGTCCCTTTGCAACATATTGAGCTTTTAATAACGCCTCTTCATATTCGTCTTTTGCATTTGAATCCCAAACGATACCGCCACCTACATTGAGTGTTGCTTTGTTCTTATCGTGTAATGTAATTGTACGGATTGCAACGTTGAATAACATTTGATTGCCAGGGCCAATATAGCCAATTGAACCGCAATAAGCGTTGCGCGGAGCATCTTCTAAACTGTCTAAAATCTCCATCGCCGATAGTTTTGGTGCTCCTGTAATTGAGCCACATGGAAAAAGTGCTGCAAATATATCGGTTAGTGTAACCTTTGGATTGAGTTTAGCTTTTATGCGGCTAATCATTTGGTGGACCGTAAGGTAGGTCTCAACTTCAAATATTTCTGGCACATCTAAAGTGCCAACTTGCGTGATACGCGAAATATCATTGCGCATTAGATCAACAATCATAATGTTTTCGGCTTGTGATTTTGGATCAGATTTTAGTGCTTTTATGGCTTTATTATCTGTTTCTTCAGTTTTGCTTCTTGGGGCTGTGCCCTTCATTGGGTGCGCTTCTATCCAGCCTTCACTATTACATTTGAAGAATAGCTCAGGTGAACGCGATAAAATATTGGTTTCATTTAGACCCACAAAAGCTGAATATTTAACGGGCTGGCGTTTTGCTAAGCTTTTAAAGGCGTCGAACGGGTTGCCCTTAAATTTAGCTTGAATGGGAAATGTTAAATTACCTTGGTAGCAATTTCCTTTGGCAATATGGTCGTGCAGAATTTTAAATTTTTTCTCATAGGTTTCAAAGTCCCAATCGGCTTTAAAGTTTGAGAAATATGGCTCTTGCTCGTTAGTTTCGTTTTCCACCATAATAGGGTGTGTGGCATTGCTTGGCGCATCAAATACGCCAAATAGTAAAAGCGGTATTTTTGAATTTGTGCGTTTTATCACAAAACGTTCAGATAGTTTTGCTTCAAATAAATAACCAGCCTCATAGCTTATAAAGCCTGCTGTCCATTTTCCATTTTGTCTTGCTGTTTCTAGTCGATTAAGCCCTGAAAAGAATTCATCTTTTGTATATGCTTCGATCAACTCAATTGGATCTGTAAACAGTACGGCATCGCCAGCAATGTCGTTTTTAAAATAAATGAACGGATTTTTCGTCATCGATTAAATTCATAATCCAGAGTTAATGAGAGGGAATTAGATTAATTACTCAGACCTAATCTCATTGTTATTATAGGATTGTGAATTTTATTTCACTAATTATTTAGTGCAATGATTTTGTCAATTAATTAGCAGGACCAAAATAGGTTGCCTCTGCCGTAAAACGGCCAATCCATGTTGGGATGTTTATATGAATGGGAGTAAACACATTGGTTGCTTGCATTGGGGCAATCCAAATCTCCATGCCTTTATTTTTAGCCATGCGTTTGACGTTTTTATTAGATTTTTTATGACCTGATATCGGTACATATTCTAGCCGACAAACATAGACCCAACCCTTATAACCTTTGGTACTTACCTTTGCTCGTTTTTTATAACTAAGCTTCATGTCATAGCGGGTTTCGCCATCATAAACCCGATGCGTATGATTGCAGGCGTGTATGGGGTCATTTGCCTTTTCGTAAGGCACTGGCAAAACAAGCGTGGAAACGGGATCAATTATATTTTGAAAATCAGCATTTGAGATTGTGTAGTATTTATCTTTTAAGTGCTTTTTTGTTTTGTCTGGCTTCATGGATATGCTGGTAATGCTACCATTTTGCAGTGTCATATCCAACGTTTCAGTTTTTTTGCCATCAGTGACAATGATGGAATGATTTTTAGCATTAACAATATCGTTTAATAGAGAGCCGTGGCTACTTAATTTTGCCTTGCCTGAAGAAAACCATTTTGCAATGCCTTTAGTGCGGCCAGTACCAGTAAGGGTGTAGTTTTTTCTATCTGAGATAATATTAAAGACTATTTCGCCAACAGGAATGCCAGCAGCTTTAACCTCAAAGCGTGTTTGATGGTTTATTTTAGTCGGCGCTTCGTTTTGCTCGGCGCTCAAAGCCTGCGAAGTAGAACAATAAAGGGACAAGGTAACAATTAGGCCAATAAGTGGTGCCGCAATATTTTCCATAGAAGTAATTGGTGATGTGAATTGCATGTTGCACTCCAAATAATTAAAATCGAAACGTGTGGTTGTTTGAGTTCTTACTGGTTGGAACCTGAACCTTACCTGAATTTTTGTGATTTGGTAAATGGAGGGCAAATGAGGTATATTTTGGATCAAGCTGGGCTCAAATTGAAGGATTCGTAAAATTGAACGGATTTTTACCGATTCTATTGCAAGATTGACGACTCAAGTCTTGACGTGAAAGAGGGTTGAGACTATAGAAAACCAACTTTTCCGAGATCTGTGAGAGTTTAGACGTTCGGCATCTATTAAGAAGCTGAATATACTGTTTAAAAATTCGCTCTAATTAATTTAACTCGGAACCCGTATTTAAAGGATTGTTTCTATGTCTAGAAGCTGTGAATTGACCGGCAAATCAGTAATGTATGGTAATAATGTTTCTCACGCGAAAAACAGAAGTCGCCGTCGCTTTTTGCCAAACCTTGTGAATGTAACATTGATGAGCGAAGCGCTTAATCAACGTGTACGTTTAAGAATTTCTGCTGCTGCACTTCGCACAGTTGAGCACCGTGGTGGTCTCGATGCATTTCTTGCTAAAGCAAAAGGACCAGAGCTTTCTATGAAAGCGCGTCTTTTGAAAAAACAAATTTTTAAAAAGCAGCAAGAAGTAGCTGCTTAATTAATTCCTGATTTATTTCAGGTTTATGGCTCGGGTAACAATCCGGGCCATTTTCGTGTGGAATAGGCGCATACGTCTATTCTAGTTTCTCTAGTGCCATAACCTAGGATAAAAAAATGGTTCAAAAACTTAACACTATAATTCCGTTTATAATTGCAATGGTCGTTTTGGTCGTTGCTTCAAACATACTTGTGCAATATCCGTTTAATCACTTAGATTTGCAGGATCTTTTGACATGGGGTGCCTTCACATATCCATTCGCATTTTTGGTAAATGATCTTACCAATCGTAAATTTGGTGTGTCTGCTGCGCGTAAAGTAATTGCAATTGGATTTGTAATCGCTGTTCTACTTTCAGTTTATTTTGCAACACCCCGTATTGCTATCGCTTCTGGCTTGGCATTCTTGGTAGCTCAATTGATTGATGCTGGCGTCTTTGATCGCTTGCGCAATGGTAGCTGGTGGAAAGCTCCGCTTTTCTCTACTATTATTGGTTCATTTATTGATACTGTATTGTTCTTTGGTATTGCTTTTGCGCCAATGTTTGTTGGCATCGATTCATTCTTTGGAATGGAAGATGGTTCGCTAGGCTTCCCAGCTGGTATCTTTGGTATTGCTATGCCGCTATTTGCATCGCTTGCAATTGGTGATTTCTTGGTAAAAGTATTTATCGGCCTTGTGGCACTTGTGCCTTACAAAGGCTTGCTAAGTATTTTGTCACTTGAATCAAAATCTGCCTAATTTGGTAGTTTGAATTCTAGCAAGATGGTGCGTTGAAAGCGTGCAAAATTATCATCTGATATTAAAGTCAAAATGGTCTCGCCCTTGGAATTTTTCCATGCGGCGAGGCCTTCCATATTATCAATTTGGCTGGTAATGCCAGATTCAAATAATATTTCACCAGAGAGTGTTTTTGCAGGTGCAATCGTGTCTGCCTTAAAGCGTCTCACGCGAATACCCAAATCAATTATGAGGCCAAGCTTTCTCTCTAAGATTAACAGGTCACCGTTTTCTAAAAATTCTGCATCGGTTATTTGATAATCATTTGTCGCGGTGATTGAAAGCTCTTCAATTTTTGATTTTCCCGTTATAAAAGCGCGGTGGTCGCCTTTAGCATTTAAACTTTCTTCTGCAATTGTTAAAAATTTACCCGCGATAGGGCTGGTTTTTGGGGCTAGGGCTAAAGCTTCTAGGCCTTTGCGACCAGATAGTTTATAAGGCTTAAAAGATGGCGTTGCTTGTCTGGCGTTGCTGGGCACGTAGTGTTTATCTAAGTCATAGGTGTTGATGCGATTGGCACCTTCAAATGAGACATGTGCAAGCTTTCCGTTAATGACTAAGCTTTCGGCATCGCCCATATGTTTGCCGCCATAAGGTTTGCCGTTGCTGCGGCATAAACAACTAATGTTGGTATTTTTAATGCCTGTAAGCTTGCCAGCTTCGTTACGCAGTAAATTTGCTGTAAGCCAATTTGCAGTGTCAGAAACAGTAATTAATTTCAGGCCATTTTCTTTTATCGCAAGACCAGAAAAGCCTCCGAATAATTTGGATTCAGACTCAATTTGTAACCCACCTATAAATTCTAATTTACCCACTTTGTTTGTGGTGGATGTAAGATAAAATTGATCGATGGAGGTGCTCGTTACTGAAATATTAATTGTCTTGGCAGTTGCAATGGTTGGTACAAAAGGCATGAAAAATGCGACTGAAGCGCCGGTGGTTAATGCTAGAAAACCTAAAATTAATGGTGAAGTTTTTCTCGCCATAGTTTTTAACCAGCACGCTTTGATCTAGTACGGCCTGATAATGCGCCGTGGCCTCTTTTCCCGCCAGATGGTTTTTTCGGCTCGTCATCAAATAGATTTGCCAATTGGTCTGTCATTGCGCCAGCCAATTCTTCTGCATCCACAATTGTCACAGCACGCTTATAGTAGCGTGTAACATCGTGACCGATACCAATTGCTAAAAGTTCGACAGGCGAATGTGTTTCTATGTCTTCAATGACGTGGCGCAAATGACGCTCCAAATAATTACCAGGGTTAACCGATAATGTGCTGTCATCCACCGGTGCTCCATCTGAGATCATCATTAAAATACGGCGATTTTCTGGTCGCGCCATTAAACGTTCGTGCGCCCATAAAAGCGCCTCACCATCAATGTTTTCTTTTAGCAAACCTTCGCGCATCATAAGGCCAAGATTGGCTTTAGAGCGGCGATACGGCGCATCGGCGCTTTTATAGATTATATGGCGTAGATCGTTTAAACGGCCTGGCGTTGGTGGTTTTTCAGCCTTTAACCAAGCTTCGCGACTTTGACCGCCTTTCCATGCTTTTGTGGTGAAACCTAGAACTTCAACTTTTACACCACAACGTTCTAATGTGCGTGTTAGAATGTCTGCACAGGTTGCTGCAACTGTAATTGGACGACCACGCATGGAGCCAGAATTATCGATTAACAGTGTTACAATGGTATCGCGAAAAATCGTGTCTTGTTCCATTTTAAACGACAAAGAGGACATTGGATCAATTACGATGCGCGTTAGTTTCGCGGTATCTAAATAACCTTCTTCAAGGTCAAAATCCCAACCGCGATTTTGCTGTGCCATGAGTTTGCGTTGCAGACGATTTGCCAAACGCCCCACAACACCTTGTAGGTGGGCTAATTGTTTGTCTAAAAAAGCACGCAGACGTTCAAGCTCGGCTTGGTCGCACAATTCTTCTGCAGTTATTGTCTCGTCGAATTTTGGATTGAAGATTTTGTAATCAGAATCTGGCGGTAACTGTGAGAACGGTAATTCTGGGCGCGTTGATTCACCTGCCGTGTCGCTTTCGTCTACGTCTTCTTCGTCAAAATCATCGTCATTTGCATCCGTGGCGTCAATCTCGCCTTCTTGATCCTGATCTTGCTCAGAAGTATCGTCGCTTTCTTGGGGCTGTCCATCGTCTTGCCCTGTAGATTCTTCGTTTTCGCGCTCATTTTCGTCTTGATTGTCTTGCTGCTTGCTATCCTGGGCATCGTCGTCACTGTCGTCGTCAGAATAATCGTCGCCAAGCTCGTCGCCCATGTCTAACGCTCTAATTAGATCACGAATTGAATTAGCAAAATGTTCTTGATCGTGCAAATCGGTATTCATTGCATCAAGCGCATCACCTGCTTTGTTTGTTACATAATCACGCCACAGACTAACAAAGCCTTCAGCGCTTTTAGGTGGGGCAATGCCAGTTAGTTTTTCTCGAACAATGAGAGCAAGCGCTTCTTCAAGCGGAGCATCATTTTTTGTTTCTGCATTTGCATAATTTGCTTTGGTGTATTTATCTTCAAGCATGGCAGAAAGGTTGTTCGTCATACCAACCATATCGCGTGAGCCAAAAGCTTCTACACGGGCTTGTTCGACACGGTCATATATCGCTTTGGCATTGTCGCCAATTGGCAGGTGCTTGGCATGAATTGCATTGTCATGGCAGGAGAGGCGAAGCGCCATAGAATCGCCAGCACCGCGAATGGCGGCTAATTGCTCTAGGGTCATTTTGCGAGAAGGTTCGGTTAGCCGAACTTGATCGCCAATTAACGCAGGGCCGTCCTTTGTAAAAACAACCTCCAATGCTTCATTTTCGATTTTGTGACCTGCAACAGCGCGCACACAGCTAGACAGAGCCTGTTTCATTGGCTCGTAATCTGGGGCTGCTGGATTGCGCTTTGTGTTGTCGCCTGTGGTCGTCATTATTCTCTCATGCTAAATTTATGCAGTATCGTTTATGCAATCACTAGGTTAGCAGTCGATTCTGTTATTTCTTTGCCGTAAACACGCTGATAAAATTCAGCGACCGTTGCGCGTTCTAATTCATCACATTTGTTTAAGAATGTAAGTCGGAATGCAAAACCAACATCTTTGAAAATTTCAGCGTTTTCGGCCCAGTTAATAACTGTACGCGGGCTCATAACCGTTGATAGATCACCGTTCATAAAGGCAGAACGGGTAAGGTCTGCAATGCGCACCATTTTCGAAATAGTATCGCGGCCTTTATCGCCTTTAAATGATTTTACTTTGGCCATAACAATATCAACTTCTTTGTCATGCTCAAGATAATTAAGAGTTGTGATTAGCGACCAGCGATCCATTTGCGCTTGGTTGATTTGCTGTGTGCCATGGTACAAGCCAGTTGTATCGCCAAGGCCAATTGTGTTTGCTGTCGCAAATAGGCGAAACGCTTTATGTGGTACAATAACGCGGCTTTGATCTAGCAACGTTAAGCGACCAGAAGATTCAAGAACACGCTGAATAACAAACATCACATCTGGGCGACCTGCATCATATTCATCAAATACAAGGGCAACGTTATTTTGATATGCCCAAGGTAAAATGCCGTCTTTAAATTCGGTAACTTGCTGTCCGTCTTTTACAACGATAGCATCTTTACCAATTAAATCCATACGCGAAACGTGACCGTCTAAATTGATACGCACACAAGGCCAGTTTAGGCGGGCAGCGACTTGCTCGATATGGGTTGATTTACCAGTGCCGTGATAACCGGACACGATTACGCGACGGTTGTGTTGAAATCCAGCGAGAATTGCCAATGTCGTTGGTTTGTCGAATAGATAATCCGGATCAAGTTCTGGCACATGTTCTGTGCGCTCTTTATAAGCATCTACCTGCATATCGCTTTTAAAACCAAATACATCACTAACCGATATCTTTGTATCGGGCATACCATTACTCATGCGTCGTCTCCATACATGCAACTATGCTTTCTTTATTAAGCACATTGTCTCAAGCTTTGTGTCTTTATCTTGGCTAAATCCCACTTGTCCAACTTGACATTTATATGTGGCACTTGTGGCTAAAAATTAATTC
>NVRK02000083.1 GCA_002400845.2 Hyphomicrobiales bacterium | reverse complement strand
GTCTGATGATGTAATAAATGCCGTACCTCAATCATTGCGCGATGCGTCCTATGGTCTTGGCGCCACTAAGTCTGAGACCATTAAAAAAGTAATATTACCAGCCGCTATTCCAGGTATCTCTGGCAGTCTTTTATTAGCAACATCACGCGCAATTGGTGAGACTATGATTGTGGTCATGGCCGCAGGTCTAGCTGCTAATTTAACAGCTAACCCATTGGAGGCAGTCACTACTGTAACTGTGCAAATTGTAACGCTACTAACTGGCGATCAAGAATTTGAAAGTGCCAAAACGTTATCCGCTTTTGCACTTGGTCTTTTGCTATTCTTCATCACATTGGCACTTAACATTATAGCGATCAAAATTGTTGACCGTTACAAGGAGCAATATGACTAATATCTTTAAAGTTAGAGGCGGCAATAATTTAAAACGTCATAAAGTTGAAAAGCGCTTTCGCGTCTATGGAATGATCGCGATTGCAACTTCACTAGCGTTTCTAGTCATTATGGTTGGCTCAATCACATTGCGTGGTGCGCCTGCTTTTAAACAATCCTTTATTAAAATTGAAATGCATATACCTGCGGAAAAATTTAATAAGAACGCATTACAAAATTCGAGATTTGTTAGCTATCTAAAAGAAACGCTCAGAGCGATGTATCCAGATGTAAAAACACGAAAAGATAAAAAACAGCTTTTTCGTTTAGTGAGCTCAAATGCAGAATATACCATAAGAGATGCGGTGATTGCTAATCCTGAACTAATTGGCAAAACACATAATTTTTGGGTACGTACCTCTAGCGATATAGATATGTATCTAAAAGGCTATGTCGATGAGAACCTTCCACAAAGTGAAAGGCGGATTAGTGACCAGCAGGTTAAATGGATTGCTGATCTGAAAAAAGCTAATCGTATTGAGGTAAGGTTCAATACACAATTTTTAACTGGTGGCGATTCGCGTGAACCAGAACAAGCTGGCGTGTTCGGCGCAGTCATTGGTTCGGCGCTTAGTCTATTTGTTTGCTTTATTATAGCTTTTCCAATTGGAGTTTTAGCCGCTGTTTATTTAGAAGAATTTGCAACAAAAAATAAGATCAGCAGGATTTTTGAAGTGAATATTAACAATTTAGCAGCTGTGCCATCTATCGTATTTGGGTTGTTAGGACTGGCAATTTTCTTGAACTTTTTTGGCTTGCCCAGATCGACACCTTTAGTCGGTGGGTTGGTTTTGGCTCTCATGACTTTGCCTACAATCATTATTGCATCAAGAGCGTCTCTGCGTGCAGTGCCACCTTCAATTAGAGAAGCGGCCATTGGCCTTGGAGCAAGCAAAGTTCAAACGACATTTCATCATGTTGTGCCACTGGCAATGCCAGGCATGTTAACAGGAACGATTTTAGGCATGGCACAAGCATTGGGGGAAACAGCGCCCCTTTTGATGATTGGAATGGTGGCATTTATTGTTGATGTGCCCACAAGCATAACGGATGCCGCAACAGCGCTACCTGTTCAAATATTTCTTTGGGCAGACAGTCCTGAACGTGGCTTCATGGAAAAGACATCAGCAGCAATCATCGTATTGTTAATGTTTTTGGTTTTGATGAACCTTGCCGCAATAATTTTAAGACGTCGTCTAGAACGTCGTTGGTAGGCCCTTTTCTAGGCACTGTCAGTAAGGAATTACAATGAATAAGTATACAAACCCAAATGGGGAATTAGCTTTGAAAAAGCGATCCATAAATAAGCAACCAATGGACAACCATTCTATTTTGAGTGCAAAAAATGTTGATGTTTTTTACGGCGAAAAACAAGCATTGTTCGATGTCAATTTAGAGCTTACGGCTAATTCTGTTACCTCTTTAATTGGGCCATCTGGCTGCGGTAAAAGCACCTTACTTAGATGCTTTAATCGAATGAACGATGTGATATCGACTTGCAAAGTTATGGGCTCAATAAAATTAGACGGACAAGACATTCACGATAAAAAAGTAGATGTGGTTTCGCTTCGTCAAAAAGTAGGAATGGTATTCCAAAAGCCCAATCCATTTCCAAAATCAATATTTGAAAATGTTGCTTATGGTCCAAAAATTCATGGTCTTGCAAAATCATCTAGGGAGCTTGAAGAAATTGTTGAAAAAAGCCTAAGGCGGGCAGGCTTGTGGGAAGAAGTAAAGGATCGTTTAGAACAACCCGGCACTGGCCTTTCGGGTGGGCAGCAACAACGCTTATGTATTGCACGAGCCATTGCAGTATCGCCTGAAGTGATTTTGATGGACGAGCCTTGTTCTGCGCTAGATCCAATTGCAACCGCAATTGTTGAAGAATTGATAGACGAATTGCGCGAGAAATATACAATTGTTATTGTTACGCACTCGATGCAGCAAGCTGCGCGTGTTTCTCAACAAACCGCATTTTTTCACTTAGGATACATGGTAGAGTTTGGCGAGACGGATGCAATTTTCACCACACCAAAAGATGAACGTACACAAAATTATATTACTGGACGTATAGGTTAGGAAAGATCATGGAAAACAACCACATAGTAAAGTCTTTTGACCAAGAGTTGAAACAGATTGAAAATTTTATTCTTGAAATGGGAGGGCTGGTTGAAATTCAAATCCATGAATCGGTTAAAGCATTAGGCAACCGTGATATTGAACTGGCGAAAAAGGTTAGAGATGACGACAAGACGGTCGATAATTTAGAAATAAAAATTGACGAATTAACACTTCGTACCTTGGCGCTTCGCCAGCCTGTTGCCACTGATTTGCGTAGTGTTATTTGCGCCCTAAAAGTTGCTTCAAATTTAGAACGTATTGGGGATTATGCTAAAAACATTGCCAAACGCACACAAGTATTGGCAGACACAAACAGCGTTGGTACTGCTGAAAAAACCATTAAACGCATGGCAGACCTAGTGCAAAAAATGGTCACAGATGTGCTTAATGCTTATGTGAAAAAAGACATCGAAATGGCAGATGATATTAGGTTGCGCGATGAAGAAGTTGACCACATGCACAACACTTTATTTCGGGAATTGTTAACCTATATGATGGAAGACCCACGCAACATTACGCCTTGTATGCATATGTTATTCATCGCAAAAAATTTAGAACGTATGGGCGACCATACAACCGCAATAGCAGAGAAAATTCACTATGTGGTTAAAGGTGCATTGCCAAAAGAGAAGCGCCCTAAAGGTGATAAAACAAGCCAAATGTCTGTCGAAAATACTATTGAAGGTAACCAATATACCTGATGGCTGTTAAAAACAAAATCAAGGTTCTAATCGTTGAAGACGAACCTGCTCAGTTAGAACTTCTTTCTTACAATCTAAAGTCAGAAGGCTATGAGATCATCTGCGCTGATAATGGTGAAGAAGGCTGTTTATTGGCTCAAGAAGAAAACCCAGAACTCATTATTCTAGATTGGATGCTTCCTAAACTTTCTGGAATTGAAGTCTGCCGCCAGTTAAAGCGGAAAAAAGAAACCCGCGAAATACCAATCATGATGCTAACTGCCAGAGGCGAAGAGGCCGACAAAGTTCGAGGTCTCGACATTGGCGCTGATGATTATATCGTAAAACCCTACTCAGTAGCCGAGCTGCTTGCACGCGCACGCGCATTGGTTAGACGAGCAAACCCTGCGGCTTCTGGAAATGTGGTTGAATATGGTGACATTTATTTTGATGCTGAAAAAATTAAACTTACCAGAGGGGGAAAAGCAATAAAATTAGGGCCAACAGAATTTCGTTTGTTTAGCATATTTATTGGCAGACCTGGCAGAGTGTGGAGCCGTGACCAATTGCTAGAACGGGTTTGGGAACACGATCTTGATATTGATTATCGAACTGTAGATGTACACATTGGTCGCTTACGAAAAGCACTTCGCCAAGATGGTAAGCCAGACCCAATTAGAACGGTGCGTTCCGCTGGTTACTCTTTAGATTATGAAAGTTAAGTGGTGACGTACTCTCGAAAAGCTACTAAACAAGCTCAAACGACCCCATAGCTCAGCCGGATAGAGCAACAGATTCCTAAGGGTAGGCGTCGAGACGAAAAGATTTGGGTAATGCAGTTTTACGCATTTTAGATTTTATAATGTTCGCTCTCAAACATCTATTTCCACGCACCTAACCATCCCGAAAAAGGCCCTCATTGTGTGGTGTTTATTGCCTGCGGAAATGTGCGTGTAGCAGTGTATTAAATACTTATAATTGGCTCAGTTTTTAATAAGGAAACGCACCCACCGCAGTTCCTTTGTTCATAATCCAACGTGGTTTTCAGAGCTTAGAATAAATTGGAACATGAGCGTTGTGCCATATTCAAATTCAGTGGACGCTTTTTAAGAATTTAACTTAAAGGGTCGACAGGTAAAATAAGTGTTTGAAGTAAGGCATTCGCGAGTAGAATACTTACCATCGTGGGAAAGCCTTCATGGGTTCTCATGAAAATCAACATTCCAAAACTTACCAAAAATACACAGCTGTTGGAATTACAGATACATTGCCATTACCAGTTTCAGTCGTTCCAGTATTCACTTCGCCTGAAGAACTATCACCTGATGAGCTGTCCCCTGAAGAACTGTCGCCAGATGAACCATCATCATTTGTTGCTGCATCTTCTAATACAGCGACAACGCTGGATGAGCTGCTAGATTCTGATGTTGTGCATCCTGTCATGAAAGCTAAAATCGCAATTGCTGCAACTGTATACTGTAATCTTATTGTCATTTCACGACCCCATAAGCTGTTCGTGTTGTCCAAAAAACAACGTTTAATTATATAAAGATTGAAAGTAGTCTCACAGTGCCCTGCATACAATTGGGGAGATTTCTCCATATTTAATCTATGGTTAATACTGAGCAATTTTGTCGATCGAATTATTAATCTCCCATTATCGAAAGACGGTGCCCACAATCGAAATCTGGTGATAGGGATACAGTTGGAAGTATAAGTCTCTAAACAACGCTAAAAGTCTGATTGATAAATGGCATTTGTGTAACTACTTTTTTGTAGAGTTGATTGATTAGCTTTGTTTGAAGTTCATTGGTCGATAGGCATATTTGGGGCATCAATTCAGCTGAAACAATCAAGCTAACAATCTTTTCGTTTGATTATCTGAAAGTATATTTTGATGTGCAAAGATATACATATCAATCAAAATACGTCCAAAAAATTGCGTATTCATCAACGCTTATGTAGGCAAAACCAAATTGTATAATTGGTAAGGATAGGTGTTGCGAATTATCCTTTTATTTGCAGCTTATACACGCAAAGCTAAATGAGTAGGCCTACATAACAACCACTCAGCTTTCGACGGGTTAAAGTATTTCCGTCTCTTGTGCATTTCGTTTTACTTTTTTGTTTTGGCAATTCCTGCCTAGAATCATTATGGGTCTTTTAATCCAAACAAATGCAACAAGCTTAAAAAGCCTGAATTTGTGAGCCTCTCTTTTACTGGGCTCTCTGTCCATTTTTGTTTTGAGTGGGTTTTAACAATTGCTTCCCAAAACGAATAAGTTAGAAAGTTGCTGGATGCTTTATTATATTCGTCTGCATCAGGACATCAGAAAGGTTTGTTCTGTCTTTATTTAGGGAAGTTGGGCGATGTGAGTAGAATGTAGTCGATTGCTAATGACAGAATTAAGTAGATAATATAAAGTAATTGAAAATTGATGTTGTTATAATTGCAACCAGAAGACCCGATTTGTTGCAAAAAACGCTTGAAAGTTTTTCTGAACGCTTGTTTCCATATTTTGAAATTAATAAGGCTGTTGTTAATATTGATCCAATATGGGGTGGTGAATTAGACCATGGAAAAGTTAAGAATATACTGTCAGACAATTTTGATGATTTAATAATAATTGAGCCAAAAAAACCTAATTTTTGTCGTGCGGTTAAATCTGCATGGGGTCATACAACATCTAATGTGGTGTTTCATCTTGAAGAAGATTGGATTGCATTGGAGGATATTAAACCTCAAGTTATAACTTCTAATCTTAATGATGTGGTGACTAGCCTGTCTTTAATGAATAGTTACAAGAATTGGAATGGAAAGCAAGTGTACCATTTTAAACGTTGTAGACCTTGGTGTTTGCCACTCAAAATAGAAGATAAATCCAAACCATATTTTGGCACTAACCCGTCATTTTGGAATGGCGGTTTCATGAGAGAATGTGCAGATAAATTAGACGTTAATTTTGATCCAGAAAAACAGTTCTATTCTGACGTAAACTATGACCTTCAAAATTTTGTAAAAAACAAATAGTGTAAATTTTTGTTAGGAAAACCAAATTTGGTGGAAGATATTGGGCGAGATTGGCAAGTCGAGAACAATCTTAAAAAAGAGGTTATAAATGCTCAGAGCAATTGGTCTTGAAATAGTTTTAGTTCTAAATACAAGATAAATTTATCTATGCAGGTGGAATACGTTTTGAAACTTTAAACTAGATCTTTATTTACCATGATTTCATCGATTTGTTTTTCAATTTCTTGAACATCATAATCGGCAAATAAGGATCTATTTACATTTTGAGCTGTAGAAACTTCGTTAATTATGTTTTCTTTACCTAGTTTAGTGGCAATTAATTTTATCAAATGATATTTTGATATATTTTTTTTTGTACCTAATTGGTAAAGTCGCCTGTCAGGGTTTCCTAAAATGAAAAGTTTTTCAATCTCTTTACACCATTGCAAAGTTGTTATGCCATTCCAAGTATGGTTGATATAGCCATCTATCATGCAGCCAATTGGCCAATTATTTACCCAATTCCATAGCCCGCGTGCAGAAGGTCGTATATCAGGTCCAATGATTGATACGCGCACCACGTAGCCATTGTTAGAGCCTAAAACAATTTTCTCCCCTATTAGCTTGCTTACGCCATACGAATTATTGCAATCTTGAAAATGGTCTTTTGAATAATAGTTGTTCGGCCCATGCCCGTTAAATACGCAATCTGTTGAGGGGTAGATGAAGGGGATGTTATTTGCATCCATAACATTGACCAAGTCCATAGTCATAGCGGAGTTGATTTGAAATAAATCCACCTCATTAGAGTTTACTTGTGGTATTTTTCCAACACAGTGTATAGTTAAATCAATATCAAATTCTGAAAGTGATTTTGTAAAACATTCTCTAGTTTCGAGTGAATACCTATCGTTAAATACGCTAACTTTATGTGATTTACTGAAGTGTTTTACACATGCCTGCCCCAGCATACCCTTAGAGCCAATTATCAATATTTTCATGATAAAATGCCTGAAAATTGCATTTTATTTAAAAGTTCTTTTGGGCCTAATATTTTTGATGTGCTGGAATCTATTGATCGACTTTCATGAACTAAAGGAGTTCTTTTGTTTTTGGAAGAGTAATTTAGGCTTCTTAAGTCCGCTGATATTCTCCAGTAAGTCCCACAATCATCAGCAAAAGCCATTTCTTCTGATGATGCAAGCGTCTCATGCATTTTCTCACCGTGGCGTATTCCAATAATATCAACTTCAAGTTTTCGTTCAGTGTGTAACTCGAGCGCCATCACTAAGTTTTTCAAAGTGGTCGAGTCAGTTTTTTGAATGAATATCTCTCCGCCATTTGCATGTTGGAATGCATACTTAACTAAATCAACAGATTCTTGTAATGACATCATGAATCGCGTCATTTCCATATGTGTTACTGTTAATTTTTCAGAGTTTTGTAGTTTCTTCAAGAATAGAGGGATCACACTGCCCCGAGACGACATTACATTTCCGTATCGAGTAATTGAAATTTTTGTATTCCTGCCATTTGAAATGTTGTCGCGAGCTTTCGCAATGGCTAATTTTTCCATCATAGACTTACTAACTCCCATCGCATTTATAGGATAAACAGCCTTATCAGTGCTAAGCATTACGAGAGATTGCACGTTATTTTTTGTCGCCGCATCTAACACGTTTTGAGACCCCATAATATTGGTCTTAACCGCTTCAAAAGGATTCAATTCAACAGATGGAACCTGTTTTAATGCAGCAGCGTTAAATACATGATCTACACCTTCAGTTGCGTCCAGGCAGGTTCTAAAATCTCGTATGTCGCCAACCCTAAATTTCAAATTTTCATTACTGAATTTGAAACGCATTTCTTCCTGTTTTTTTTCGTCACGACTTAGAATAACGACTGTATTCTTTTCGTCTTTTAAGAGCTCAGCTGTTATGTGATTACCAAAGGAGCCTGTTCCACCGGTGATGAGATATTTTGGCATTTGCAACCCTTTGTTGTTTTGCAGTTAAATAACGCTACGTAGAAAATCTTCAAAGCTATACTTTTGTGTTACGTAATTTCCCAATTCTTGGTGAGTGTTTTTTAGTTTAGACAGCTCTACATTTGGAAAGCTGTCATCGTTTATATGAATGTAATGTTTTCCATTTTCAAATATTGGACACAAAGTCTCTGATATCGTTGGTTTGCCTGATAAATAACTGGTTAATATACGAGGAGCTTCTGAATAAATAGTATCAAAGTAATGAACGTTTATTATAGCTTTATACGCACTGGCACAATCATGTAATTGCTTCCCAAATAAATTGCTTTCAATATCTATTGAAGCTTTTTTTCTAAGTTCCTCAATTACAGGACCACGTCGGCTGTTAGCGATAGAGCCAAAGAACATAAATTTATCATTTGTAGGCTCTAAAAATTTTACTTCAAAATTAGGGAAGATTTTTGGTCCAAAAACAATTTTGTTTTTAATTTCAGACCAATTTTCAAGGGATTGATAAAATTTATGGTTAGAGGCGTTAATATCCAAAATCACATGCGACTTTTTTAAAGCATAGATGATATTCTTTTTATAGTTATCTCTTTTCGAACCAGGGGCAACTTCGTTTCCTTCAGGATCCAAAAGTTGTTCGGTTTGAATACCTAACTTAAATCCAGGTCTGAACCAGTTTATTCCTTGTTTTTTGTGTATTCCACAAAACACATTAACCTTATGAGAAAGTGTTAAGCTCTCCATACCTTGCGCAATATCGTATGATAATTGATTTAAGCCTGCGTGTTTGCTGATGAATTTCAACATGCCATAATCTGCGATATAAGTATTCTTCATTTATGTAACTGCTTAAGTGAGGTTATAGAAACAAGTATAATCAATTTAAGATCATGTCGAGATGATATAGGATTGATAAAATTGATGTGATGTTAAGTCAACAATTACCACCTTTGTAAGGTGAATTAATTGGATACGCAATATTTGGATAAATGTAGAAATTGTGCACCACGGAGGAGAAACCTCGAACACTATTAAAGATGATTTATTCGCTACATTAGAAGATTGGAATACCTACCTCAAAGCAGAAAATGTCTATCTTGATGATCTGCGCACAAAACCAAAAAGACAGCGCCAACAAAAACCCCAACGTCGTCAGGGGCCGTCATTATGAGGTGGCGCGAAGAGTTTGCGGATACTATTTCACTCAAGCCGCGGTTTGAAAATGCAAGCCATAAGACGAAGCCAAAAAAGAAACGTCCGTCGCTGATAACGTTGAGGCTAACGGATGAGGAGCGTGACAAGCTCAAGATAGCAGCAGACGATATGCCCGTTGGTGCTTACATCCGTAGATGCGTGTTTGGTATGGACGTTGCTCCACGTAAGAAGCGGCTATCACATAAGCCTGTGGCAGATCAAAAAGCGATAGCCCATATTTTAAGTATGCTCGGTCAAACCCGCATTGCCAACAATCTCAATCAACTTGCCTATCAAGCCAATTGCGGTAGTTTGCTTTTAGACGATGATACAAATAAGCAAATCAAGGAAACATGTGCATACATCGCGTTCATGCGTGTAAAGCTGATTGAGGCGCTTGGACTAAAAGAGGAGCATTAGTTTGATCCTCAAAGGAAGTCAGCGAGCTGGGGCTAATGCTTTGGCGCATCATCTTCTTAATGTTGAAGAAAACGAACATGTTCATATTCATGAACTGCGCGGCTTTGTGTCT
>NVRK02000082.1 GCA_002400845.2 Hyphomicrobiales bacterium | reverse complement strand
CCACATCTAAAAGCAAAGAGCCAAATTGCTGTCTTATTAATGTTTTTGTACCGCTTTTATTGCGCTTCGCAATGGCTGCCATTGTATTGGGTTTGAATTGGATAATTTCTTTGCCACGGTTCAAAACCAGACGGCCTCTTTGTCCAGTATGTATCCAACTGCTAGCGGGCATTACAGTACCGCGATGAATTTCAACCCAGTTAGTACCATCGATGGTATATTTAGCTGGCTGTCGAACTTGGTTGGCAACCCAATCAACTGCGAATGCTGTTTGCAAACTTAAAATTAGAAAAACACAAGTGGCTAATACTCGACAAACCGTAAACATAAAAAACCCCGTCAACTTTAAAAACTAAAGTTAACTTTATTTATGAGAAATTAATTATCGCTTAATTTAACACTTCACCAAATGCAATTGCGTTGCCATTATACGAATTGTGAATTGAAAGTCTGGGGAACAATCAATATTAGCCGCCAAAAAACACCAAAAGCTAGAGAAAATTGCATTTTAATTGTGATTTACAACCAATTTATTGTCTTTAATTAAACATTAAGTATAAAATTAGTTATTCTAATTAATCTAAAAATTTAGTGATTTGAACCTGCGCTTCTTCTGTCTCCCAGCAATTTGCTAGTGCGTTAATAGACATATCTATTTCTTCTTGTGCGATGTTAGGTCTTAAATTTTGAAGTAATATTTTTGCAGAGGCAACCGCTTTTGGCTGTGTTTTTAGAATTGCTAACACTTCATTTTCAAGTGCTTCGTCCATTTTTTCATTGTCGCAAATCTGACTAACTAACCCTGCTCTAAAAGCAAAATCGGTTGAAAAAGTTTTTGCAGTGAAAAACACTTGTCTGGCAAAAGCCTCGCCCATACGGCGTAAAACAAAGGGGCCAATGGTTGCAGGAATTAAACCAAGTTTGGTTTCTGTGAGTGCGAATTTTAGATCATCATTGGCAATAACAATATCGCATACTGCCATCATGCCAATGCCGCCGCCAAACGCGTTGCCTTTAACGCACCCTATGAGTGGTTTTTGCAAGGTGTCTAAACAAAGCAACATATTGGCCAACACTTTTGCCTGTTCAATCTTGCCAGCTCTGTCGGCCTGCATTTGATCTTTCATCCAATTGAGATCGCCCCCTGCGCAAAATGTCTTACCCTGCGCTCCTAAAACAACCACACGAATGTTATCGTCTTTATTTATCAGCGAACATACGGCAGTGATTTCAAGCATCATTTTTTCGTTAATCGCATTGTGTTTTTCAGGCCGCGATAAAGTAAGCAAAGCAACACCGCGATCATCACTTGAATATTTTATTGTTTCGTAAGACATATAAAACCTTTTAAAGCTGCTTATTATTTTTCTGATAATTTCCAAGACTGCAGTAAATTCTGTGCATCATGTAAAGCATTCAAATCCAAACCAGTCTTCCAATCTGCATTGTGTAAATGTTCAACCAATTGAATTGTAGAAACATTGCCCTTTGCGCCGGGCGCATAAGGACAACCACCAAGACCGCCAATTGCACTGTCAAACGTTCTAAGGCCATATTGCAAAGCGACGTCTACATTATCAATTGCATCGCCATTTGTATCGTGAAAATGACCTGCTAATTTTATCGCCTCTATATTGGGAATGATTACATCTAATAAATGCGCAATAGATTGCGGAGAAGCCTTACCAATCGTATCACCCAGTGACACTTCATAACAACCAAGTTCTAATAATTTACTTGCAACTTCAATGACCGCTTGTGGTTCTATCGCACCATCATAAGGACATTCAACAATACACGAAACATAACCGCGCAGTTTAAGGCCAGCTTCTAATGCCATTTTAGTGACAGGCTTAAAGCGCACAAGACTTTCCCCGATTGAACAATTTATATTCTTTTGGCTAAAGCCTTCAGAGGCTGATGCAAATATTGCCACTTCGTCTGCTTTGGCTTTTAGGGCAGATTCCAAGCCTTTTAGGTTTGGCGTTAAAACAGCGTAATCAACAGATGGACTTTTTTGAATAGCATCCATCACCTCTAAAGCATCGGACATTTGAGGCACCCATTTGGGAGAGACAAAACTTGTCGCTTCTATTTTGGTAAGTCCTGTTTTTGAAAGACAATCTATTAACGCAACTTTATCAACAGTAGGTATAATCGCGTTTTCGTTTTGCAATCCGTCTCTTGGGCCGACCTCATAAATCGTAACGTGTTTATCTTCCACTATTCATCTTCCTTCTCGCCTGCAACTTTTTCAAAAGTAATAAGAACCGCCCCTTCAGAAACAGCATCACACTGAGCACAGTTTATTTCAGTGATAATGCCATCGCGAGGTGCTTTTAAAATGTTCTCCAACTTCATTGCCTCAAGCACTATAAGTGGATCTTCTTTAGAAATTTTATCGCCCACCCCAACATTGAGTTTTGTAACTGTGCCTGTCATTGGCGCAATTAGTTGATCGCTTGAACCAACAGCACTTGCCGCAACATCCAAAGGATCGGGTGTTTTAAATTCATACAAATCTGTATTAGATTTAACAAATATTGAACCCTCATTTTTTAGAAAATGCGCGGTGCACATTTCGCCTTTTATAGTAGCGTGTATCACATCTTTATCAATTTTAACCTTAGAGAAAGCCTCACAAGCACCACCATGTTGCAGCTTGAATATACCATTGTTCTCAATTGCAATTACAAAAGAGATTGGTGAATCAGCATATTCTAATTCAAATTCAAATTCTAACTTAGGCTTTTGCCATAAAGACCAACCAAGTTTTGGGTTGGTTAAATCTATTCGATACCCAATTATTGCGGCAACAAATAAATCGAATAGAGTGGGTTCGGGCAAGTTTCCTAATCCATTCATATTACGTTCAATCAACCCTGTATCAACATTGCCACTTTTAAAATCTTCATTGTTAGCAAGGCGTTTTAAAAACCCAATATTGGTTGATGTACCTGCGCAAAAAGTTTTGTCTAGGCTTTCACTCATAGACTCAAGCGCTTCTGCGCGCGTTGCCCCATACGTCGTAATTTTTGCAATCATTGGATCGTAATATGGGCTGATATCATCGCCGCTTTCAACGCCTGTATCAATCCGCGCATTTCTTGGGAATTCCAAAGCTATTAATTTTCCAGGCGACGGTTTAAAATCCTCGCTTGGCGCTTCGGCATAAATTCGAGATTCAAATGCATGGCCTTGCATTGTTATTTCTTTTTGAAACAATGGAAGCTTTTCGCCATAGGCAACGCGCAATTGCCACTCAACCAAATCTTGACCAGTTATGGCTTCTGTAACGGGGTGTTCAACTTGCAGGCGTGTGTTCATTTCCATGAACCAAAAGCCATCTTTGCGCAATTCGCCAGAACCATCCACGATAAATTCAATTGTTCCTGCACTATGATACTTAATTTGCTTTGCAGCTGTCACTGCCGCACGTGTCATTGCTTCGCGCACGTCTTGTGGCATGTCTGGTGCTGGGGCTTCTTCAATTACCTTTTGGTGGCGACGTTGCATAGAACAATCACGTTCAAACAAATGCACAACATTGCCATGTGTATCACCGAAAACCTGCACCTCTATATGCCGTGGGTTTATAATGTACTTTTCAATCAATACATGCCCATCGCCAAAGATTGCTTTGCCTTCACTTTGGGCCGAGCTTAAAGCTTGCGCAAACTCATCTGCATTTTTAGCAAGCCTAATGCCTTTACCACCACCGCCTGCTCTGGCTTTTATTAACACTGGATAACCAATTTTATCTGCTTCTTTTGCGAGAAAACCTACGTCTTGATTGTCGCCATGATAACCAGGGACCACAGGTACGTTAGCCTGCTCCATCAAACGTTTTGCTTGGTCTTTGAGCCCCATCATTCGAATTGCATCTGCGCTTGGGCCAATAAAAACCATGCCCGCATCAGCGACCTTTTCAGCAAACTCTGGATTTTCAGATAAAAATCCATAGCCTGGGTGAATGGCCTGCGCACCGCTTTGTTTGGCGGCGCTGATAATCACATCCATTTTTAAATAACTATCGCTGGCAGGCGACGGGCCAATATGAATGGCTTCATCTGCCATTTTTACATGCAGTGCATATGCATCTGCATCAGAATAAACCGCAACCGTTTTAACGCCCATGCGCCTTGCTGTTTTAATAATGCGGCATGCAATTTCGCCACGGTTTGCTATTAGAATTTTAGAAAACATATTCAATCCTTACATTCTAAACACACTGTAATCGGTGTCTTGTATTGGCGCGTTTAAGGTTGCACGCAAAGAAAGCGCAATGACATCGCGCGTTTTACGCGGATCGATAATACCATCGTCCCACAAACGGGCAGAAGCGAAGAGTGGTTGTGACTGTTCTTCAAATTGATCGATGATTGGCTGTTTTAGTTTGCGTACATCTTCATCACTAAACGTACCGCCTTTTGCCTCGATTGAGGTTTTTTTAACGCTTGCTAAGACACCAGCCGCCTGCTCGCCGCCCATGACTGAAATTTTAGCATTAGGCCACATCCACATGAAACGCGGCCCAAAGGCGCGTCCGCACATTCCATAATTTCCTGCCCCATATGAGCCACCCACAACCACTGTAATTTTTGGAACATTGGCACATGATACTGCCGCAACTAATTTCGCCCCATCTTTGGCAATTCCGCCAGCTTCATATTTAGAGCCAACCATGAAGCCAGTGATATTTTGCAAGAAGAGAATTGGCGTTTTGCGCTTGGTGCAAAGCTGAATAAAATGCGCGCCCTTTTGACTGCTTTGTGAAAACAACACCCCATTATTTGCTAAAATGCCAACACGCATGCCATCTATATGTGAAAAACCGCAAACCAGTGTCGTACCAAAACGTTCTTTAAATTCTTCAAATTTTGAACCATCAACAATACGTGCAATAATTTCTCTTATATCAAAAGGTGTTTTCGCCTCAGTTGGTATAACGCCAAGCAATTCATCAGCTGGATAGTTTGGTTCTTTTGAAACATGATCCATAATTGATTTTTCAGGATTACTACCCAAATTATAGATACACTGGCGCGCTAACGCTAATGCATGCGTATCATCTTCGGCTAAATAATCGGCAACACCAGAAAGTCGCGTATGGGTATCGCCACCGCCTAAACTTTCAGCCTCAACAATTTCACCAGTCGCTTCTTTTACCAAAGGTGGCCCTGCTAAGAAAATTGTACCTTGTTCTTTAACAATTATTGTTTGGTCAGACATGGCTGGCACATAAGCCCCCCCTGCCGTGCACGACCCCATTACAACAGCAATTTGCGCAATGCCTTTTGCGCTCATACGTGCTTGATTGTAAAAAATTCTACCGAAATGATCGCGGTCTGGAAATACTTCATCTTGGTTGGGTAAGTTTGCACCGCCACTGTCGACTAAGTAAATGCAAGGCAAATTGTTTTCTTCTGCAATCTCTTGAGCGCGAAGATGTTTTTTTACAGTGAGAGGAAAATAAGTGCCGCCTTTTACCGTCGCGTCATTACAAAGGATCATGCAATCACGACCTTCGACTTGACCAATACCGGCAACAACACCAGCGGCGGGTAAATCAACTTCATAAGTTTTGTGTGCCGCAAATATACCGATCTCAAGGAAAGGAGAGCCTTTGTCTAAAAGACCTGCTACACGATCGCGCGGTAAAAGTTTCCCTCTGGATAAATGGCGTTGGCGAGACTTTTCATTGCCACCCAATTGAATTTTATGAGCAAGTTTTTGCATGTCATCAACCAACATTTTATTGGCCTTAACAATTTGCGCGAACTCATCTGAATTTGGATTTAATTTTGTTTTTAAAACAGCCATTATCTGCCTTCCAATTCTGCAATTGCGCGTGCCTTTAATTCCTTGCGAATGATCTTGCCAGTTACTGTCATTGGCAGTTCGGTTACGAACTCTACCTCGCGTGGATATTCATGTGCGGCTAACTTCTCTTTGACGTGTTTTTGCAAACCTCTAACTAAATTTTCAGTTTGTTGGACACCTTCGTTCAACACAACATAAGCTTTTACAATTTCAGTTCTTTGCGCATCTGGCTTGCCAATGACTGCCGCCATTTTTACAGCCTCATGCCCCATTAAACAATTTTCAATAGAGGTTGGTCCAATGCGATATCCAGCAGAAGTTATCACATCATCATCGCGCCCAATAAAACGTATATACCCCTCTTCTATAATGCCTCTGTCACCAGTAAGCATCCAGTCACCAAAAAAAATTTCTGCTGTCGCTTCTTCATTCTTCCAATATTTTAGCATCATAACTGGCGTACCACGGCGTACTGCAATATCGCCCTCTTGGTCTGTAATATCACCATTGTCATCAATCACAGAAACAGAGTGTCCTGGTACAATTCGGCCCGTATAACCTGCTCGTGTTTCAAACAAATTGGCGCATGAGGTTACGATCATATTGCATTCTGTTTGCCCGTAAAATTCGTTGATTGAAACGCCTAAGTTTTTCTTACCCCATTCTAAAAGTTCTGCCCCTAAGGGTTCGCCTCCAGATGCAACAGAGCGCAATCCTTCGATTTTTACATTTTCGGCTTTTAACATTTTGAGCGCCGTTGGCGGAAAAAATACATTTTTAATACCAGCTGTTTCTATTATCTCTTTGCAAGCTTTCGAATTAAATTTAGGCAGTCGTGCGGCAAGCACTGGCACACCGTGGTGCAGTGCAGGCATAAGTACATCAAACAAACCCCCTATCCATGCCCAGTCTGCTGGCGTCCAAATCACATCTCCTTTTTGGGGCAAAAAATCGTGGCTCAACTCTACGCCCGGCAAATGCCCAAGCAATACGCGGTGCGCATGTAATGCACCTTTTGGCGCGCCTGTGGTGCCAGACGTGTAAATTAAAATGGCAGGGTCTTCAGCTTTTGTATCAACAATTTCAAAATCAATTTTAGTATTAAAATCAATGTGTTCTGGAACAATTATGTGATTCAGATTTGGGAGTTTTTCTTGCAGTGGCTCAGCCAATTTTATAGATACTTCGTCAACAATAATTGCCTTTGCACCGCAGTTTTCTAATCGTGTTAGCAATGCTTCTTCGCGAAATAGAATAAACAATGGAACCGAAATTGCGCCCAGTTTCCATATCGCAATATGGGCTGCGGCAGTCCAAACTGACTGACTGCGCAACACACCAATACGGTCACCTTTTTTAATTCCAATAGAGTGCAAATGGCTTGCTAGATTATCTGAAAGTATTTTTAACTCACCAAAGCTTACATCATTTCTTGTGCCGTTCGTTAGCTCAATAATAGCGATTTTATCAGGTTCTTGATCCGCCCACTTATCACATACATCTACGCCCATATTATAATGCTCGGGAATATCCCAAGTGAAATTATTATACAGTTCTTCGTATGAATTTGCGCGTTTCATTTTACAAAGCGCCCCTACATTGTTTCTTTGAAAATTTCACGCCCAATTAACATGCGACGAATTTCGCTAGTACCAGCGCCAATTTCGTAAAGTTTCGCATCGCGTAATAAACGGCCTGTTGGGTATTCATTTGTGTAGCCATTGCCGCCTAAACATTGAATGGCCTCTAATGCTATTTGCGTTGCTTTTTCTGCCGCATATAAAATACAGCCAGCACTGTCTTGGCGAGAAGTTTCACCTCTGTCACAGCCTTGCGCCACTGCATAAACATAAGCACGGCAAGCATTCATGGTTGTGTACATATCGGCAAGCTTTCCTTGCATGAGTTGGAACGTGCCAATGGGTTGGCCAAACTGTTCGCGCTCATG
>NVRK02000081.1 GCA_002400845.2 Hyphomicrobiales bacterium | reverse complement strand
GACAAAACAAGACAACAAAAAGACATCTCAACAGGCTTTAAAACCGCGAAAATGCTGAGGAAAAGCTCGAAGAGTTCCTAAGAGATAGGCGAACAAAACGCATTGGCCTTGCCGTCATGCATAACCAGTTTTCTGTTGCTCAAGCGTTAGATGATTACGCTCACTTCAAAATGGGATCAAAGTCAGCCGAGCGCCTTAGCTACTCGATTGAACATCTTCTGGAGTTCTGGCGCGACCAAACCATTGACCACGTCAATATCGAGACGATAGAACTTTATCGTCGGAAGGGGATCAGCTCAAACCGTGCGCAATCAACCATTCGGCGAGAGCTGATTGATCTGCGTTCTGCCATAAATCATGCGGCGAACATGAGCCGTGTTGTGCCGATCAAATTTCCCAAACTTCCGAAAGATGCGGAACCTCGAACACGATGGCTGAACGAGGGGGAATTTGCCAAACTACTTTGGGCGGCAGGTCGAAACTACCGTGCTAAATTTACGCTACGCATATTTCTGATCATCGCGTTTTATACTGGCGCACGAAAATCGGCCATCATGGAGCTTGAATGGGGCCAAATCGATTTCGCCAACAACACGATGAATTTCAATAAGCAGGGTGTTGAGCAGTCAAACAAGCAACGTGCGTTTATCCCCATGCCGCCAGAGGTTCGGCGATTTTTACTACGGCGGTATGAACGGTATGGCCATCTCGCTCAGTTCGTTTTCCATCAAAAGAAAAAGCCAAATATTCGCGTAAAGCACATCGACAAGGGATTTCGGGCAGCAGTGAAACTTGCAGGCTTTACGGACGTTACGCCACATACGCTTCGCCATACGCGGATCAGTTTGCTGCTTCAAAGCGGAGAGAGGCAGATCAACGTCTCTAACTATGTGAAGGTCTCGCAGCCGACAATCGACAAGGTTTACGGCCACCACTCCAATACCGATCTGCAAGATATGGCGCGGCGGCTTGGGCGTACGCAGAAGGTTCACACAACGAAATGACAAATACAGCAAAACAAGGGAAGAGCAGGGAAATGAAGGCTAGGCAAGAAATACGAAATGCAATAAAATCAAAGACTAACGGAAACACGGATTACTCCGAAGGCAGAGGCCGCGCGTTCGAATCGCGCCGGGTGCACCAATGATATCAATAGGGACACAAATATTGCATCCCCCAAGATTATTTATTCAAAGTTATCTCTCAGTTTGGTGATGCAATCGATATTCAAACATTAGAAGATTTTATTTACAATGAAACAACATCGCCTATCAGATCAGTATTGATAAATCACACCGATTTAGAATTTATAACCACATTAGATGCTGCTTAGGCGTTCCACAATGGGTGGTGATTGGATGAAATTAAAGCCAATTTGGTTGGCCTCAGCGCATAAGCATTGAAATGAAAATCTCGCAAACGCACAAGAGTATTGAGATATTGAGAATGAAATATCTGAGCAATATTGTGGAGCAGGATCATTGTTTCGGCAAGAAAATCACGCGGCCAACTTTGGGTTTCAAAGCTTTACATTCAACCACTGCTGCGCTCGCTGGTATTGATGTAGCTTACATGATCGCAAAGCATCAGTTCAAATCAAACTACTCTTCAACATTTTAAAAGGTCGCAAGATGGGTTCATAAAGTTAGTAACCGCAGCCTTATTGATACCTAGGAAAACTGTGCGGCAGAGTCAGTTGTGAATCTCTATTATTGGTATTTATGCCACCGTCCCATAGTTATGACGCCCAAATCAATTGACTGATATATAAATCATATGTATAGCACATTCATTTAATGAGTGCTAATAACCTCCTTTTGGAAATTAATATGATAAATTGGACGATAGAGGAAACCGTTGCGGTAATCTCAATAAACAACCCCCCTCTTAATGCCAGTAATCATGCTGTTCGCGCAGGTATTGTTAAGGCGCTTTTAGAGATTGAAGCGAAAAAAGATATAAAAGGTGTTGTGCTAACAGGAGTGGGCGCGCACTTTGTGGCTGGTTCAGACATAAAAGAATTTGGCGCACCATTAGCTGAACCTCAAATGCCAGATGTTATTGCTGCTATCGAAAATTTTCACTCACCTGTTGTTGCGGCTATTCGTGGCGCATGTCTTGGTGGAGGATATGAGTTGTCGCTTGGTTGCGATTATAGATTGGCTTCTATTGATGCCGTATTTGGTTTACCAGAAGTCAGCTTAGGTATTGTTCCTGGAGCAGGAGGCACACAAAAACTACCACGCTTAACAGGTATACCAAAAGCGCTTGAACTTATAATAGGCGCAAAACGTGTAAATGCGCATGAAGCTGTAAAGCTGGGTATGATTGATGGTGTCGTAGAAGGCGATTTGATGAAAGAGGCTTTTGTATATGCGCAAGCTGGCCATACAAAACGCCGTGTAATAGACTTAAGTGCACCAGTGTTAGACACAGGCGAAGCGAACCCTATTCGAGATAAAGCACTCAAAAGAGCAAGAAATCGTCCAGCAGCAAAACGCTCAGCAGAACTTATTTATCAATCTGCAAAAGTTGGAATTGTTGAAGGGCTGGCGCAAGAACGAGCAACTTTTCAAGATATACGTATTTCACCAGAAGCCTTTGCATTGCGCCATGTGTTTTTTGCTGAGCGCAGCGCTTCTAAATTTATTAGTGATGAAAAGCCAATAAATATTCAGAGAATTTCTGTTATTGGTGGTGGAACAATGGGAGCAGGCATTGCGTATGCAATGTTAAAATCAGGTTGTATTATTGATCTAATCGAGCGCGATATAGAGGCAAGTAAAGCTGCAAAAAATAGAGTTTTTGGTCTTTTAACAAATGAAGCAAAACGTGGCTTTGTATCTACCCGGGCAGTTGCTGATATCAAAAAACGTTTTTGTGTGCATGATAATGTACAAGCAGTTTCTGGCTCAGACATGGTTATTGAAGCTGTTTTTGAAGACATGGATGTCAAGAAGTCACTCATAGATTCTATAATGCCGCACGTGTCTAACGATACGATTATTGCTACCAACACATCTTATCTTGATGTGGATGAAATGGCGAAAGCTGTTCTCAATCCATCCCGTTTTATTGGTCTTCACTTTTTTAGCCCTGCACACAGAATGTCATTACTTGAAATAGTGCGTGGTAAAGAAACTTCAGATCAAACAATTGTTTCTGCATTTCGTTTAGCGCGTAAACTAGGAAAACAGCCAGTGCTTGCTAGTAATGCTTATGGTTTTATTGGAAACAGAATTTATGCAGCTTATCGTAGACATGCTGAATATGCGCTTCAAGATGGCGCGCCTCTAGTAGCAATCGATTCTGCAATGACAGATTTTGGAATGGCTATGGGACCTTTTGAGGTTGCTGATATGTCAGGTCTCGATATCGCATGGCGTATGCGCCAATCTATCGGTAAAAAAGAAGGCCAACGTTATGTCGATATTGCTGACAGGTTATGTGAAGAAGGGCGCTTTGGTCGAAAAACTGGCGCAGGTTATTATAAATACGAAGATGGAAAAAAAGTACAAGACCTTCATGTAGATGATATGATTGTTGCTTCGCAAAAAGACGTAAGCATTACCTCTAAAACCTTATCAGCGAAACACATTACTGATCGTTTGCTTGGAGCGATTGTGATTGAAGCAATTCAATTACTATCCGAAGGCATTGCTCAAAAATCAGACGATATAGATGTTGCATTAATTCATGGTTATGGATTTCCACGTTGGACAGGTGGGCCGCTTTATTGGGCGTCGCAATTACCAAAAGAAAGCCTGGTAGAGATATTAGAATCTGTACAATCGGCAGAGCAAAAAAGTCTCCCATTAAACACTATAATAAAATTGATTGGAGCATTGTCATGAATGGAAACGATGTATTTATTTGTGACTATGTTCGCACACCTATAGGCCGTTTTGCAGGTTCACTCTCTTCTGTTCGTCCAGATGATTTGGCTGCACATGTATTAAAGGCGCTTAGGGAGCGTAATAAGAGTGTTGATTGGGCTGCAGTCGATGACACAATAATGGGGTGCGCCAATCAAGCAGGAGAAGACAACCGAAACGTTGCTCGCATGGGGCTTTTGCTTGCGGGGTTTCCTGTCGAGGTTTCTGGCACAACTGTAAATCGATTATGCGGTTCTGGAATGGATGCTATTTCAATTGCTGCACGCGCTATTGGATCAGGTGCTGCAGATTTGATGATAGCAGGCGGTGTTGAAAGTATGTCGCGTGCACCATTCGTTATGCCAAAAGCAGAAACCGCATTTTCAAGAGTTAATTCGGTCGAAGATACAACAATTGGCTGGCGTTTTATTAATCCTGTAATGAAGAAAATGCATGGCGTAGATTCGATGCCTGAAACTGCGGAAAATGTTTCCGAAGATTTCGACATTAGCCGTGAAGACCAAGATGCATTCGCACTGCGTTCTCAACAAAAAGCTGCCGCCGCAATTTCATCTGGCCGGTTTGAAAAAGAAATTGTTTCAATACGCGTTCCTCAAAGGCGAAAAGATCCAATGGTGTTTTCGATAGATGAACATCCACGCGAAACAACAGCTGCTACGCTTAGCAAATTGCGTACGCCATTTCGTGTGAGGGGGAGTGTCACCGCTGGTAACGCATCTGGCGTTAATGATGGTGCCGCTGCATTGGTGCTGGCAAGTGAAAAAGCCATGCGTGAACATGGCCTCACCCCCATTGCACGCGTTACTGGTGGCGCAACCGCAGGCGTGCCGCCTCGTATTATGGGCTTTGGTCCTAGCCCTGCTATTCGCAGATTGCTGCATAAATTAGAACTAAAAATTGAAGATTTTGATGTGCTTGAACTTAACGAAGCTTTTGCAAGTCAGGCTCTTGCAGTTATGCGTGATTTAAAAATCCCAGATGATGCCGCGTATGTAAATCCAAATGGTGGCGCTATAGCTTTAGGTCATCCTTTGGGAATGTCTGGTGCCCGTATCACGGGTACGCTAGCTCTTGAACTACAAATACAAAAGAAAAAACGCGGACTAGCCGCAATGTGTATTGGTGTTGGTCAAGGCATCGCAATTTCGCTTGAAGCTGTTTAAGTTTCGAATAAAAAAGGAAAAATAAAAATGCCAGGTCCACTATCACACGTTCGCGTTCTCGATTTAAGCCGTATTATGGCTGGCCCTTGGGCTGGGCAAATTTTTTCTGATCTTGGCGCTGATGTTATTAAGGTAGAACGATTAGGCGTTGGGGACGACACACGCAAATGGGGCCCTCCTTATTTGAAAGATAAAGATGGAAATGAGACAAAAGAATCTGGCTATTATTTATCTGTAAATCGCGGAAAACGTTCCGTGGAGTTAGACATTTCGACACCGCATGGTCGTGATGCGGTGCTTGCATTAGCAAAGACCAGTGATATCGTCTTAGAGAATTTTAAATCTGGAACTTTGGCGCGCTAT
>NVRK02000080.1 GCA_002400845.2 Hyphomicrobiales bacterium | reverse complement strand
GAGTTGAGTTTTACTTTAACATATAAAGTTATATTGGCGACCTCTTTTTAAGATTGAAATTGACATGACCCCATTTAAAATAACTGCTGTCGAAGATGTTTATAACGCTTACGTGCCAAAGCAAAAACAAGCGCTTATGGCATTGCGTGAATTGGTTTTTCAAGTGGCGGGGTCACATGACACTATTGGTGAGATAGAAGAGGCATTAAAATGGGGGCAGCCCAGTTTTCTGACCAAAACGGGCAGTACCATTCGCATTGATAAAATTAAAGATTCAGAACAAATCGCCATCTATTTTATTTGCACAACGCATTTGGTAGACAAGTTCAGCGATATTTATCCTGATACTTTTAACTATCAAAGTGGCCGCGCAATCCATTTTGAAATTGGCAAGCCCTACGACATTGATGCATTAAAGCACTGCATCGCAATGGCGCTGACCAATAAGTTGAAATAAATCAAACGACATCATCGCCAGAGACCAAACAACACACTTGCCGCAAAGGTGGCAATCGGCTACTAAGACGCGACTAATCTATATGTATAATTCAATCAATTGGCGACCTATATGTCCGAGCAAAATCCGCAATTCAATCAGCAAAAAAAACAAAAGAAGAAAAAGATTAAAAAGCTAAAAGCGCGCCAACCGCGCGGCTTTGTAGATCGCTCACCTGACGACATTCGCGCAACCGACAAAATGGTAGAAGATATCCGCAAAGTTTATGAACTTTACGGCTTTGATCCTGTTGAAACACCAATGTTTGAATATACCGATTGCTTGGGTAAATTCTTACCAGACACAGACCGTCCAAATGCAGGTGTGTTTTCGGTTCAAGATGACGATGAACAGTGGATGAGCCTGCGTTATGATTTAACCGCACCGTTAGCGCGCCATGTAGCGCAAAACATCAACACCATTCAACTGCCATATCGTACCTACCGCAATGGTTGGGTGTTTAGAAACGAAAAGCCAGGTCCAGGCCGCTTTAGACAATTCATGCAATTTGATGCAGATACAATTGGCGCACCATGTGTGCAGGCCGATGCAGAAATGTGCATGATGATGGCAGACACAATGGAAGCTTTGGGCGTTAAGCGCGGCGACTATGTTATCCGCGTGAATAACCGCAAAGTGCTTGATGGTGTAATGGAAGCCATTGGCCTTGGCGGAGACGAAAATGCCGAGAGGCGTTTAACCTGTTTACGTGCGATTGATAAACTTGATAAGTTTGGACCAGAAGGCGTTAAATTGCTTCTTGGTGAAGGTCGCTGGGACGGCGGCGAAAAAGACAAAGGCGATTTTACAGCTGGTGTTGGTTTAGACGCGCAGAGCAGTGACAAAGTAATTGCTTATGTCGAAGGTTTACTCACTATTGATGGAGATGGTTCAGCTGAATTATCATCACTTCAAACCTTAGTTGAGGCCGCAGGCTACGATGCAACACGCATCAAAATCGACCCATCATGTGTACGTGGTCTCGAATATTATACGGGCATGGTTTACGAGGCAGAACTTACTTTTGCAGTAACCAACGAAAAGGGCAAAGAAGTTGTCTTTGGTTCTGTTGGTGGCGGTGGACGATACGATGGTTTGGTAAAACGCTTTACAGGCCAGCCTGTACCAGCCACTGGTTTTTCAATCGGTGTGTCACGTCTTATGACCGCGCTTAAAAACTTAGGTAAGTTAGATACATCTAACAGTATCGCACCTGTGCTTGTTACCGTCATGGATGGCGATGTGGAAG
This sequence comes from Hyphomicrobiales bacterium, assembly GCA_002400845.2. Taxonomy (GTDB): domain Bacteria; phylum Pseudomonadota; class Alphaproteobacteria; order Rhizobiales; family Rhizobiaceae; genus Salaquimonas. The sequence continues at coordinate 4,210 of NVRK02000080.1, read as the reverse complement.
CGATGGGTAAATATCAAAACTTTGTGCAACAATTGCGAAACGCTGGTATTAGATCAGAAATGTACCAAGGCAATTGGAAAAAGTTTCCGAACCAATTAAAATATGCCGACAGACGCAATTGCCCAATTGTTATTATTCAAGGTTCTATGGAACGCGAAAATAATAAACTTCAAATTAAAGATATGATCGAAGGTAAATTACAAGCCGCCGCGATTGAATCAAACGAAGAATATAGAGCGGCGCGTGTCGGTCAATTTGAAATTGCTGAAGCAGATTTAGTAAGCGAAGTTCAAAAACTATTAGAAGCGCAAAAAGGTGGGGCGGCTTAAAATGCCTAGCATTGAAATGCCAAGCAAAAGTGTAGATGAGCAAGTGGCCCCAACAAAGCCTCGTGCAAAAATGCAACTTGCAAAACTAGGCGGCGAGCAAGAATTGTCTGCCTTTTTTAAAGCGCGCAATTGCACCATGCCCCATGTTGGATTGTTGCAACCTGCTGACCCAATCTTAAACGCCGCTGGTGAAGACATTCGCCGCCGTATTTTTATGACTGCCGACCAAGGCGGCACAAGCTTTTGCTTGCGTCCAGAATTTACCATTCCTGTAGCGCTGGGCCACATTGAAAAAGGCAAAGCAAAAGGGCGTTATGGGTACGCAGGTACAGTATTTCGCCTACGTGATGAAGAGCCACAAGAATTTGTGCAAGTTGGCATAGAAGACATTGGCGCAAAAAACCGCATTGCGGCAGATACTAGAAGTCTTGCCGATTGCGTTGAGACCTTGCGCATGTTGGGCGCTAAAAGACTTTCTATCTCTACGGGCGATCAAGCCATATTTGAAGCAGTGCTTCAATCTTTAGGCTTACCGCAAGCTTGGCAAGAACGCTTGGGCCGTGTGTTCGGCGATACAAAACGCCTTAAAAGCGACCTTGATAAATTATCTGGCAAAAAGGGTGATGAGCTTGCTTCACTTGATCCAAAATTGCGTGAAGTGCTTGAAGCAGGTGATGAAGAAGCGGTAAAGAAAATTATTGCCAAGCAAATGAAAGCTTCTGGCCTATCGCCAAAAACGGGCCGTACACCAGATGAAATAACAGCACGCTTAATGCAAAAGGCAGAACTTGCGGCAGTTAATTTATCAGCAGATAAACGCCACGCACTTGAAAGCTTTTTATCGCTCGATTTGGCCATGGATAAAGCCAACGTAAAATTATGGGCCTTGGCTAGAAAATACGATATTTCACTTGGTGATGCGTTAGAAGATTTCCATAAGCGCTTAACGGCTATTGAAAAACTTCAACTTGAAAATGTTTCTATAAAATATCGCGCAGGCTTTGGGCGCAGTTTAGATTATTACACTGGCTTTGTGTTTGAGGTTAGAAAATCTGGCAAGCCAGATTCAAAACCTCTTGCAGGCGGTGGTCGCTACGATCATCTTTTAAATGTGCTGGGTTCAAAACAAGATATTCCAGCCATTGGATTTTCTGTTTGGGTAGACAGGCTAAGCCGTACGGCTGATGCCGCTAAAAAACTCCAGCAAATGCAAATTCAAAATAGGAGCGCGAAATAATGACCATTACGCTCGCTATCCCTTCTAAGGGTCGTCTAAAAGAAAAGACAGTTGATGCTTTTACTAAAGCTGGTTTTGAAGTTAAACTTCCGCAAAATGCCCGTTCTTATCGTGGCTCTTTAAATGGCCCTAATAACAAGCCGATCGAAAATGTTGAAGTTGCCTTTATGTCGGCTTCAGAAATTGCCCGTGAACTCATCGCTGGTAAAATTCACTTAGGCGTTACGGGCGAAGATTTAGCCAGAGAAACAATTGCGCAAGCTGACAAATATATGAGCTTTAAAGCAAAGCTTGGCTTTGGTCATGCAGATGTAATTGTCGCTGTGCCAGATGCGTGGGCAGATGTTGAAACCATGGCAGACATGGACGATGTTGCGGCAGAGTTTCGTAAAATCCATAATCGTCAATTGCGCATAGCAACAAAATATTGGCAGTTAACGCAAAACTTTTTTGCAGATCACGGCATTGCCATGTACCGCATTGTTGAAAGTTTGGGTGCTACAGAAGGTGCCCCAGCCGCTGGTACTGCAGATGTGATTGTTGATATAACCTCTACAGGGTCTACGCTTCGTGCCAATGATCTTAAAATATTGAGCGATGGTATTATATTGAAATCAGAAGCTAATTTGATTCAGTCAAAGACAGCTAAATATACACGTGAAGATAGAGCTACAGCCAAGGCGCTTTGCCTTGCTCTAGCCAATATTAACAAATAGAGATTTTATAAATCACCTGACAATTAATTGATTTCCCAAATGGGAGTCGATTTTTTAGGTTGATTTTGGGTTGTGAGTAGATACAACCCAATAGAACAACTATGTCTGGTAATTTTAACAGGTATTACTTTGCTTGTGTGTTGCAAATAATATGCTTTAAATTGAAGCTTTGAAAATTGGGAATGCTAAATGTCATCAAATGATAATTTAAACCGCAGAAGATTTATTAAGTCTGCAACAGCGGCAGGTGTATTTGCACCAGCCATTATGCGCGCAACTTATGTAGATGCAAAAGCGGTATCTGAGATGGCAGGACAATTATTATTGGTCGGTATTCCAGGTGCCTCAACTGGCACAAGGTCTGCAAAGGCATTAGCGGCTCACATTAAAGCTGGCAGAGCAGGCGGCTTTTTAGCACTTCGTCACAATGTTAAAAGTAGAGCCAGCATTGTTGGCCTGACAAAATTAATGTTGAACGCACGTAACAACGCATTCATGGCAATTGACCAAGAAGGCGGAAAAGTTCAACGCTTATCACGCGGTCAAGGGCTTTCAAACATTCCAACTGCGCAATGGGTAGCGGGTAATTTAACTTCTGCAAAAGCTTTGGCACTGTATGAAAAAGCAGGACACGAATTGCGCAATGCAGGTTTTAATTTAAACCTTGCGCCTTCTGTAGATATTCACCAATCGAAAAATCCAGTGATCGGAAAATACGGACGCAGCTTTGGCACAGACCCAGCCGTTATCGCAGAATTTGGCGGAGCCTTTATTAATGGCTTTGGCAGAACAGGCGTTGCTTGTGCAATTAAACATTTCCCTGGTCACGGTTCATCAAGGTCTGATAGCCATGATGGGTTCGTTGATATTTCTACCACGTGGACCCCAAAAGAATTAGCACCGTTTAAAGCGCTGGCCGCCAAAGCGCCTATGATTATGGGCGGGCATTTGTATCATCCACAATTTAGCAATGGCAAACAGCCTGTTACTTTTTCTAAGAAAGCACTTACAAAAACTTTGCGTGGCAAGCTTGGTTATAGAGGCGTAATCATAACTGATGATTTAGACATGGGCGCTATTCGCAAGAACTATTCGCTTAAAGAGGCTGTTATCAGTGCATTGGCGGCAGGTAATGATTTAATCATGCTTTCAAACTCTTTGAAGTATGACGAAGCTTTGCCAGTAAATGCAATTAAGTGGATTAAGCAGGGCGTTAAAGATGGCCGCTTAACAACGGCACAATTAAACGCTTCTTACCAGCGTGTTATGGCGGCACGGGCTAAAACAAGATTTTAGAATATAAAAAAGCCGCCTTCATATTTATAAAGGCGGCTTAACAGAGCCCATTCTTTACATGTGGGAATTAAAGAATGATGGGCTAGCTCATAAGTTATTAGCTACGTTTTGCATCCACTGAGAATGCACCTGCACCAGCAACTGAAAGCGCTAAGTAGCCACCGGCAATCGCAAAGTTCTTCATGAACATATTAAAGTCAGTTTGGTCGCCAAAGTTGTTATGAAAAATAACAGCAGAAACTACACAAAATGCAGCAAGTGCATAAGATACAAGGCGCGTTTGATAGCCCACCAAAATTAATACGCCAGCAGTAACTTCAAATATTGCTGTGAGCCATGCCACAGGTAGTGCAAGCGGAATACCCTTAGAGCCGATGTAGCCAGCAAGTCCAGCCATGCCTTCTGCGCCGCCAGATAGTTTAAACGCACCAGCGATGATAAATATTGCAGCCAGCAAAATGCGCGCTACTAAAAGTACAGTATTGTTGTTCATTTTATATTCTCCATTATTTTGCCCATGCTTATTAAATGGACTGAATGGTGCTTAACGCATGAATCAAAATCCGCGTAAATGGTCAAATCGGTGAACAGTACGTTTAGTGAATCATGACTTTAGACATGTTTGATGGGCG
>NVRK02000008.1 GCA_002400845.2 Hyphomicrobiales bacterium | reverse complement strand
GAAAAAGAGCGCTCTAAATGCCCTATCACTTTAATCAATCCAAAAATCGTTAGTTTTTCTGATACGCCTTCAATTTATGAAGAAGGCTGTTTGTCTATTCCAGATTATTATGCGGATGTTGAACGCCCTGCTGGCTGTGTGGTTGAATACTTAGACCGCTCTGGCAAGCTACAAACCATAGAGGCAGAGGGATTGCTCTCAACATGCTTGCAACACGAAATTGACCATTTAAATGGCCAATTATTCATCGACTATATTTCCAAGTTGAAAAAAACAATGGTGATGAAAAAATTCACAAAAATTGCAAAACAAGAAGGCAAAGTTCCAGCTTCGCCACTTGTATTTTAGGATAACTAAATGTCGCTAAGAATTGTCTTTATGGGCACACCAGAATTTTCTGTCCCAACGCTTACTGCTATCATTGGGCAAGGCCATGAGGTTGTAGCATGTTATAGCCAGCCACCTCGCCCTGCAGGCCGTGGTATGGAAGAGAAAAAATCTCCTGTGCATGAAGCGGCGACAAAATTTGGCATTCCAGTTTTCACGCCTACCAGTTTAAAAGGTAAAGCAGAGCAACAAGTATTTGCATCGTTAAAAGCTGATGTTGCAATTGTTGTTGCTTATGGTTTGTTATTACCGCAAGCAATTTTAGATGCGCCAACCCATGGATGTTTTAATGGTCATGCCAGCGCTTTACCACGTTGGCGTGGTGCCGCTCCTATTCAACGCGCTATTATGGCTGGCGATACATCTACCGCTGCAATGGTGATGAAAATGGATATTGGCTTAGACACTGGCCCAATTGCAATGGCAGAAAAAATTGTAATTTCTGAAAATATGACCGCTGGCGAGTTGCACGATGAATTATCAATGACAGGTGCAGATTTAATGACACGTGCATTGGGCGCGATTGAGCGTGATTTATTAAACCTAACTGACCAGAGCGAAGATGGCGTGACCTACGCTAAGAAAATTGAAAAAGCAGAAGCGCACATAGATTTTAGTAAACCTGCCGAAGAAGTGCATAATCACATACGCGGCCTGTCGCCTTTTCCTGGTGCTTGGTGCGAGCTTGAAATTACGCAAAATGAAAAACCAAAAATGGTACGCGTAAAAATTATTGCTTCTCAATTGGTAGAAGGTTCTGGCGAACATGGCACAACATTAGATGACGGATTAACAATTGCTTGTGGCTCTGGTGTGAGTGGCGTTGGCGCTATCCGTCCAATTCGTTTGCAACGCGCAGGAAAAGGCAAGCAGAATTTAGAAGAGTTTTTACGTGGTAGTAAAGTGGATAAGGGGGCAAAGCTTGCCTAATGCCTCGTTATAAATTGACCATAGAATATGACGGCACAAATTATCATGGCTGGCAAAAGCAACCCACCCTTCCCTCTATTCAACAATGCCTAGAAGAAGCATTGGCGCACTTCACACAGCACGAATGCAATACCACAACCGCTGGACGCACCGATGCTGGCGTCCATGCAGTTGGTCAAATTGTGCATGTTGATCTTGAACAAGAATGGCGTCTTGAAAAAATCCAAGAAGCAACAAACGGTATTTTAAAATTCAACAAACACCCTATCGCAGTTGTGGACGCACAAGAAGTTGATGAGAATTTTGATGCGCGACGTTCTGCTACTAAAAGGCATTATCGCTACCGCATTGTAAACCGACGGGCTAACCTAACAGTAGACTACAACCGAATTTGGCATGTGCGAAGACCGCTTAATGCGCAAGCCATGGACAAAGCTGCCAAGCTACTATTAGGCCGCCATGACTTTTCAACGTTTCGCTCAAAAGATTGCCAAGCGGCCTCGCCAATACGCAGCCTAGATCGATTAGATGTACGCGTTGTAGAGGGCGGTTATTATGGTGGGGATGAAATTGAGATACTTTGCGCGTCGAGAGCATTTTTACACAATCAAGTTAGATCGCTCGTTGGCTCTTTAAAATTTGTTGGCGAAGGTAAATGGAACGAAGCTGATTTGGTTGCCGCTTTAAAAGCCAAAGACCGAAAAGCTTGCGGCACTGTTGCGCCTGCTTGTGGGTTATATCTTATGGAAGTAGATTATTAATACTTTTTTCCTAAAACAATGATGTGGGGAAATGGTGATGGCGAAAACTCGCCTTGCTATTTTATTTTCACCGACCGCATTGGGAAAATTTTATGCACGCAATATCACCAATAACAGAAGCGACAGGTAAATTATTTGCATTAGTTGCACTTTCTGATGGCAATGTGCGTGATATTGAGAATACCACAGCTGAACGCATTATCGAATGTTTGCGCACTAAAGATGCGGATGCTGGTAAATACGTTTATGAAACTGCATTGGTGAACCAACCCAAGTTTTCAGAAATTGAAGGTCTTTGTGCCGTGTTAAAGCAAGTCGATCGACCGCAGCAATATGAATTTTTGCGCTCTTGCTGGTATTTAGCGCTTTGCGATAAAGAGCTAAATACAAATGAAGAAATTGTGATTTTTAAAATTGGTGACTTACTTGGTATTTCTAGGTTTGACAGTCAGCTGGCTAAAAAGTCTGCAACGCTTGGGTAAGAACACCCCTAGATTTTAGAAAAATAATCATCTAAAAATTTTGAATAAATATCAGTCAGCGTATCAAGATCGCTAAGCGCTGTTCGCTCATCGACTTGGTGCATCGTTTGCCCAACCAAACCAAATTCTACTACAGGGCAATAATCTTTAATAAACCGAGCATCCGATGTACCACCGCCCGTGGATAGTTCTGGTGTTTGTCCAGTAACGCTAGCAACAGCACAAGTTAGCGTATTAATTAGCCTATCATCTTTGGTTAGAAATACTGGGCTAACTCTGCCCAGCCATTGCAACTCATAATTAACAGCATCGTCTTTATTGTGACGGGTCATTTCTGTTTTTGCGCCAGCATCTAAGCGGTTCAAAATTTCAGTTTTTATGGTGTCACCATTCCAAATATCGTTAAAACGAATGTTGAAAATAGCAGTTGCTTGAGCAGGAATGACATTGGTTGCTATATTACCAACATCAACTGAGGTTACTTCTAAATTACTCGGCTGAAATTGATCTGTCCCCTCGTCAAATTGCTCTTGTAACAAAGCAGTAATCAAATCGGTCATACCACGTACGGGATTATCAGCTAAATGTGGATAAGCGGCATGGCCCTGAATGCCCTTAACTGTGATCTTTCCAGAAAGAGAACCACGTCTACCATTTTTAATTGCATCGCCAATTGCATTAGGGTTGGAAGGTTCGCCGACAATACATGCGTCCCAAACTTCGCCTTTGTCAGTTGCCCATTTTAAAAGCTTATCGGTGCCGTTGATGCCCGGCCCTTCTTCATCGCCAGTGATTAAAAATGAAATAGAGCCTTTTGGTGTGCCATTTAAATTTAGGAAGTTTTCAACTGCACCAATAAAACAGGCAATACCGCCTTTCATATCTACCGCGCCGCGGCCATACATTACGCCATCTTTTACATCACCCGAAAAAGGTCCAAATTGCCAATCTGCTTCATTGCCAACGGGCACGACATCGGTGTGACCAGCAAAACAAATATGGGGTGCATGTGTTCCCAAACGCGCATAGAGATTTTCAACATCTGGTGTGCTTTCGCCAGAAAAAGTAACGCGCTCAACTGTAAAGCCCAGCTTAGACAGATGCGCTTGAAGATAATCTAGCGCACCTCCTTCAACTGGCGTAACAGAAGGACAGCGGATAAGATCGCGAAGAATTTGCGCGGAGCGGGATAATGTATCAGTCATAAAGAAGTAAGTAGCCCCGCTACTGCAATTCGTCAATTAATTCATCAACTAACATTAATCAAAAAGTGAGGTCTTAGGCAAAGGGTCTGCGCCGAATCTATTTCGACCAGGCACACCACGAAGGAAACCCGCATCAATAATAAATACAACAAATCCGCCAATTGGTATTAGAATTACCAATTGCCACCAACCAGATTTACCTCTGTCGTGATAGCGCTTCGTTGAAACACAAATCATTGGCCATAAAAACAGTAAGAACACTATGAGCAAGCTACCCCAAAAATATAGATTTTGAGTGCCGTCTTCATTTATTCTAGTCAGACCTATTAATTGTAATATTATTATTATTAAGATCTGTGCAACTATTAGGATTAATATACTTATCCAAAATGTCTGTCTGTTAATTCTGCCATTTGATTCTAAAAATATTTTTTTAAAATTCAATCCACCTCTCCCAACAAGGTGCCCCGATGTTAAAGAACCAATAGCAGAGACGTGTATAAAGTAAAGGCAATACAACCTACAATTACAACAAAGGGTATAAATAGAATATAATGTGATTTATACTTTTGCTAAAGCAACAGTATTATATCCTAGAACTTCATATATTCTTGAGGTTAGCCAAATTATAAATACAGTTAAAATAGCACCGCCTATGACATCACCAATATAGTGATTGCCCATAATGGGGGTACATAAAATTATACCAATATTCCAGATGATCGAGACGACAAAGAAGAAGCCTGTTCCACGTGCCATCCAGATTAAAATCAAGGATAGGACTGTATGAAATGAGGGAAAGCTAACAACACCCAAACCACCTTCAATGTATAAAGTTGCGAGTTTACCACTACGAATTTCATTAATCTTAGCCATGTCGCTTGGGCCAACAGAAGGGTTGATTGATGCGATAATACTTTCAGAAATATTGCTAAACACGTAATAGCCATCTGCTGGAAAAATGCCACCAATTAGCGAGCACAATAACCCGCCAAAAATAACATTCGTTACAAATTCATGGACACGTTCTGGTTTTTCTAGCACCATTCCAAATACAAAAAGACTGACTGCGCACATATAAGGTGAAGAGATGTATATTTGAGCGGCCCATGACATTGCGTCTGGATACTGCGCTAAATAATTGGTGATGTTCACCCAATCTACACCCAAAAAACGATCAAAGCTCGTTAATGCCTGATCTATATTAAGGCCATTAATTGGCACAGTTATATATGAAAACATGCCCCCTGGCATCAGGAAAATAATGATAGATGCAAACCCTAAACTTGTATGCACAATATTGTCATTGCGCCTGACAAAGTGAAATATGAGTGCGGTGACGACACATACAATTGTGATGAATACAGGAAACGTCAATGCACTAAGCGGCGGCAATGTAAACCCAAGGCTAATCCCTATAGCGAGTGAGAAAATTAGAACCGTTGCTGTTAAACATAAATTTAATAATAAATAGCGAAACAGCATCGGTTCATCCTCAAAGATAGGTTCTATGCTGTTTTAATCTTTTGTCTTTAATAAATTGTAAAATATAACCGCCCGAATTGTTTGGGATCGTTATTAAAAAATTTAAACTTATTTTTAATTCGACGTTTCTATTACGCTTGCCCAAAAGGTGGCGCGCCATGTTCGTTAGCTTTTGGATAGGATGATTTTGCCATTAAAAACAAAATGAAAAGCATGTTTAAAAAAGGGATAAAAATGCACACGACTGCTATCCATGGCAGATTCAAATCGTGCAGGCGCTTAACACCAAGTGTGAGCGAACTAAAGGCTGAAACAAACAGTGCCGCAAATAAGGAGAGGGCCCATAACACAGCTCTAGGCGCGTTTTCATTATCGATTAGAACAATTTGATACGTTAAAAATATTAACACTATGAGTAAAAATAGTTGTGCCAGAATGAAAGACTGTCGAGCAATCCGCCCCTTAAAACTGAAGAACAGCCATTTAAGCGTTAGGGGCGAATTATTTTTCATGTGATCTTGCCTACTGATAAGATTAGTCTCTTTTATTTAGTCTCTAAGCAATTCGTTGATGCCCGTTTTAGAACGTGTGCGCTCGTCTACTGTTTTAACGATTACTGCACAATATAAGTTAGGCCCAGGCTCACCCGTACCCATTGGTTTTGAAGGCATTGAGCCAGCAACGACTACTGAGTATGGAGGCACTTCGCCAAATAGGATTTCGCCAGTGGCGCGGTTTACGATTCTAGTAGATTGACCAATGAACACGCCCATGCCCAAAACAGAACCTTCACGAATGATGCAGCCTTCAACAACTTCTGAACGTGCCCCAATGAAGCAATTGTCTTCAATGATTGTAGGGCCCGCTTGCATTGGCTCCAAAACGCCGCCAATACCAACGCCTCCAGAGAGGTGTACGTTTTTACCAATTTGTGCACATGAGCCAACCGTTGCCCAAGCATCTACCATTGTGCCCTCGCCCACATAGGCACCAAGGTTTACAAATGACGGCATAAGCACTGCGCCTGGCGCGATGAATGCAGATTTACGAACCACAGCATTTGGTACTGCTCTAAAGCCAGCGGCTTTCCACTCAGCTTCGCCCCAGCCTTTAAACTTGCTATCGACTTTGTCGTACCAAGAAGTGCCTTGTGGACCGCCTTCTTGCATTTCCATGTCTTTAATGCGGAATCCTAAAAGCACAGCCTTTTTAGCCCATTGATTTACGTGCCAATTGCCATCAGCTTGGCGTTCTGCAACACGAATAGAACCGCTATCTAGCGCATCTAACGCTTCTTTAATCGCATCAACCTGCTCACCAGTAGTGGTTGGTGTAATTGTATCGCGTGCTTCCCATGCAGCTTCGATTGCGGTTTCAAGTTGCGCAAGGTTTGCGTTGCTCATTTAATGCTCCTGAAAAATGTTTCTGGCTTATCTGTGAAATTTTGACGTAACCAGAGTTTGCTTGATTAGTGTTGGTGTGGAAGGTATTCCAAGTGCCTAATTAAATCAATTGTCTTAAATGATTCGTTGGCGCTGTTATCGCTGGCTAGAACAAAATGGAGTTCAAATGGCTGACAAAAATGGCAAAGGCTGGAAACCACTGGTACGCTCTGGCGAGGACGTTAGAAAATCAAAAGAAGTACCCGATACACCGCAAACAAGAGCGCCTGCTTATGCGCTGGCATTTGACGATAAAGAGTTTCTTTGCCGCGAAGAACTGCGCCCAGTACGACTTCAGCTAGAACTTTTAAAAACCGAAATGCTGCTTGAAGAACGCGGAATTGAGTCTACGGTCGTTCTTTTTGGTGGGGCACGCATTCCAGAACCAGGTGGAGAAGCATGGGCTGCAAAGAATGAAACTCAAAAGAAAAACCTAGAAGCGATCTCTCAATACTATGAAGAAGCGCGTCAATTTGCGCGACTGGCTTCTAAATATTCTATGTCTACTTATTCTAAAGAGATGGTTGTCGTAACGGGTGGCGGGCCCGGTGTAATGGAAGCTGGCAATAGAGGCGCACACGATGTTGGCGCTCCTTCTATTGGTTTAAATATTGTATTGCCGCACGAACAAGCACCAAATGAATATGTAACACCAGAACTTTGCTTTAACTTTCACTATTTTGCCATTCGCAAAATGCACTTTTTAGTACGTGCTAAAGCCATTGCAGTTTTCCCAGGTGGCTTTGGCACAATGGACGAAATGTTCGAAGCTTTGACGCTTATTCAAACACACCGCATGGAGCGTGTTCCATTTTTACTTTTTGGCAAAAAATTCTGGAATGAGGTTATCAACTTTAAAGCCCTTGCAGATGCAGGAACGATTTCTCCTGATGATGTGAATTTATTTAACATTGTAGACACAGCTGAAGAGGGCTGGGACTTAATTAAGGGTCATTATAACTTGAGCATGTAAAACAACAATTTGCTTAGTATAATCGAGACTGAATTTTCCAAATAATCGTCACCTATTCTTGTAATTCGACCGTTAACGCTTCAGTTACCATAGGTGAACTTGTTACAATTCCGCCTCATTTTGTTAATTGGGGCGGTTTTATTTTTTCCATTCTCAAGAGAAAATCCTATAAGGCATTGAAATAATTCAATAAAACTAATTATTCACGAAATGTATCAGTTTACACATTAATAACACTTTTGTTGTCTTATCTTTAACAAGGCAGAGATACATCTGCCAAGTTACAATCTCGCGCTTTCGATTGACCTCCAAGTCTAAACTTATTGGAGCGCGAGAAGATGGATAAGAGTTATGACAGAGAAAAAAACGACTTCAATAAAAACTGCGCCTACTGCCCCGAAGCGTGATTATACACCTGCTAATCAGCCCATAAATTTTGGTGCTGAAAGACGCTCGGTGCGTGACAGCTATGCTAGCCGTGTTTCTGGTCAGCATTTGGCTGGATCTGGTGCATTGGTATTTGAAGGTGAATTGCTTGAATTTCCGCAATGGGGCTCAAGAGCTGCTTAGCAATTAAAACTGTAATTTTACGTTTTAAATCATTGCGCTAACTGCGTTAAAACTTTTCCTAAGAAGCCATCAATATCATCGGTCACATGATCGATATGTTTGCCGCTTTCGCCATCTAATTCCCAAGTTTCTGCTGCAAATTTTGTACCTTTGCGCGGTGTAATCAAAACCGTTGCCATGCCAATGCTATACGGCACTTCTAGGTTACGCGGCATGTCTTCAAACATTGCCGCAAATTCTGGATCTATGCCAGCTTCGTTTAGAAACTTTTCATAACCGTATGGAAGCGGTTTTGGATTAAAGTCTGCTTCGACAATACCAAAAATTGTATCAAAGATTGCGTCAATACCAATAGCACGCAATGTATTTTCTGCATGCTCTACATGGCCATTTGTAAAAATGTGTTTGCGGCCCGGTAAATCCATAATCATTTCACCAAGTTTTGGATTATACTCCACTTGGCTATAATCAATATCATGCACTTCATCTAAAAACTCATGTGGGTCAATATTATATTCAGCCATTAGACCGTTCATGGTGGTGCCATGGTCTTTATACATTTGCTTTTGCAATGCTCTCGCTTCTGCCTGCTCAAGGCCTGTTAGCTCTTCAACATAGGCAGTCATCTTCCAATCAATTTGTGCAAATAAATCGCAATGGCGCGGATATAGCGTATTATCAAGATCGAACACCCAATCGGTGATGTGGTTGAGAGATTGCATAAATGGCTCGTGTTGTTTTGAAAAGATAGGTCTTTACCTCTTATGCCATAAATGGATAAAAAAGGAACGTATTAAAACTTCCAATCTGCTGGCATTTTTAAAGCCAGCGCATTTATAAAACGAAAGCCTTATATATGGAAATTTGGGTTCCCATAACCATTGCCGCTGCCTTTATGCAAAACATTCGCTCTGCAACGCAAAAACACTTAAAAGGTATTGTTGGCACAACGGGTGCTACCTTTGTAAGATTTGGCTTTGGCTTTCCATTTGCATGTTTATTTGTGGCTATTATGCATTTTGGCATCGGCTGGGAATTGCCAGACTTAAATTCAAAATTCTTAATGTGGATTGTCCTTGGCGCATATGCACAAATCGCTGCACAAATATTTTTGCTAAAGGCTTTTTCATTTAGCAATTTCACCGTAGCGACAGCCTACTCCAGAACAGAGGCCGCACAGGCTGCATTGGTCAGTTTTATCTTGTTGAGCGAAACAATTAGCTGGTCTGCCATAACTGCTATTTTCATAACTATTATTGGCGTTATCGTCATTTCGTTGGCTAAGTCTAAACTTGGCTTTGCTGGTTTATTAAGTGCCTTTAGCTCTAAATCTGCTCAGTTTGGTCTGCTGGCTGGCAGTATATTTGGCATATCTGCAACCTCGTATCGTGGGGCATCTTTATCGCTAGAACAGGGACTAACAGAACCTAACTTTTTAATGCAAGCTGGCGTCACGTTATTGGCGACCATAACCTTACAAAGCATATCGTTGTTTTTATGGATGTTGTATTATGACCCTAGTGAAATTACCCGCGTTAGAAAAGCATGGAAATGGGGGTTGCTTGCTGGCTTTACTGGCGCATGTGCATCCTTTGGATGGTTCATTGGCTTTACGCTTGTTTCTGCCGCTATTATTAAAGCAGTTGCACAAGTAGAGATGCTTTTCACATACACATCTAGTATTTTGATTTTCAAAGAAAAGGTATCGCGCGCAGAAGTTTTTGGTTGTGCGTTAATTGTACTTGGTATTTTAATTTTGGTGTTTGGATAATACTGATATTTTAAAATCGGTTACTTAACCAACAACGTACCAGCGCCATGCTCCGTGAAAAGCTCTAGCAAGACTGCATGAGGCTTTTTACCATCAACGATCACAACGCCTTCAACACCATCGGCAATCGCGTTGATGCAGGTTTCAACCTTTGGAATCATACCACCAGCAATCGTGCCCTCTTTAATCATGGCATTTGCTTGATCGACGCTTAGTTCTTTTTGGAACACTTTATTTTTGTCCATAACGCCAGGCACATCGGTTAAGAACAATAGACGCTTAGCACCCAAAGCGCCTGCAATAGCGCCTGCAAATGTATCTGCATTAATGTTGTAAGTCTGTCCGTCTTTGCCCGGTGCAATTGGTGCAATAACAGGTATCATTTCTGATTTAGCAAGTAAGTCTAATAATGTGCGATCAACGCGTTTAACTTCACCAACAAAGCCAAGGTCTAATATACGCTCGATATTTGAATCTGGATCGACAATCCTTTTTTCTGCTTTTTCAGCATAAACCATGTTGCCATCTTTGCCACAAAGACCAATTGCCCATTCGCCTTCGGCATTTATCATAGTAACGATTTCTTTGTTGATAGAGCCGGCTAGAACCATCTCTACAATCTCGACAGTTTTTTGGTCTGTCACTCTAAGACCACCTTCAAACCGAGATTCAATGTTCATGCGCGATAGCATTTGACCAATTTGCGGACCGCCGCCATGCACAACAATTGGATTAATGCCTGAGCGTTTAAGCAAGGCGATGTCTCTTGCAAACGCCTTACCTAATGCGGGGTCGCCCATTGCATGACCGCCATATTTTACGACAACCGTTTCATTCTGGTATTTCTGCATATAAGGCAGCGCACGAGAAAGCACAGATGCTTCATATTCAGCATCTGTAACCTTTGGAGTATCTTTATCTTTTGTAGTCATTTTATTTTTGGCCGCGTCCATAAAATATAATTGGTAATAATGTTGGCATTTTTAAAGACAAAATCTTAACACGCCAATAACACACCCTTATCACGCTATTTTAGTCTCTTATACTAGTAAGCCCATAATCGCAGCTTTCAATTCATCAACACCATCTTTTTTCTCTGATGACGTTGCAAGAATTTCTGGAAAAGCTGCAGGGCGTTTTGCAATTTTAACTAGTGTCTCTTCGATAACTTTTACGACAGCTGGTGGTTTAATCTTATCGGTTTTAGTAAGTACAATTTGATAAGATACAGCTGCTTTATCCAGCATGTCTAAAACATCTTCATCGTTCTTTTTCATGCCGTGGCGACTATCGATAAGTACATATACGCGCTTAAGCGTTGAACGACCACGAAGATAAGCAAAAACCAAACGTGTCCAGTTTTCAACCATCTTTTTAGGTGCTTTGGCAAAACCGTAACCTGGCATATCCACCAAACCCAAAGGCGGCAAATCATCAACCGACCCAGTATACCCATCAGGAACAAAATAGTTAAGCTCTTGAGTACGGCCCGGCGTATTGGAAGTACGCGCCAAACCCTTTTGACCAACCAACGCATTAATAAGCGAGGATTTACCCACGTTAGAGCGACCAGCAAAAGCAATTTCTGGTGGGCCTTCTGGCGGCAGGAATTTCATGGCAGGAACGCCCTTGATAAAAATCCAAGGCTCTGCAAAAAAACGCCGCCCTTGACCAAGAAGGGCGGCGCGATATTCAGCTTCTGTCTGAGACATAAGTTATAACTTTTCTTTTGACCTAATTATTTGGAAGCCCAATTGACTAGGATTTTGATTTCTCATCCGTGTCAGCTTTTTTGCCAAATAAGCCAGCAAACATGTCTTTAAGATTATCAAACAATTCGATTTTAACGCCGTGACGTTTCATAATCGTGCTTTGCTGTAAAATAGACAATGTATTGTTCCATGCCCAATAGATAACCAAACCAACTGGGAAGGTTGCTAGCATGAAGGTGAATACCACTGGCATCCATTTCATAACCATGGCCTGTGTTGGTTCTGTTGGTGTTGGGTTCATTTGCATTTGCAAGAACATTGTAACACCCATAATCAACGGCCAAACACCGATAAGCAAGAAGCTTGGCACATCGAACGGTAGTAAGCCAAACAGATTGAACAATGATGTCGGGTCTGGCGAAGACAAATCTTGGATCCAACCAACGAATGGCGCATGGCGCATTTCGATGTTCACAAAAATCACTTTATACAAAGCAAAGAACACAGGGATTTGGATCAACATAGGCCAGCAACCAGCGGCAGGATTGATTTTCTCTTTTTTGTAAAGAGCCATCATTTCTTGCTGTTGTTTTTGACGGTCGTCACCAAAACGTTCTTTTATCGTTGCCATTTGCGGCTGAACTTTTTTCATCTTAGCCATAGAAGCGTATGAAAGGTTCGCGAAATAGAACAACAATGCTTTGATGATAATGGTTGTTGCCAAAATAGCGAAACCAAAATTGCCAAACACGCCATAGAGCCAGTTCATTAATTTAGCCAATGGCTTGGTAATAAAGTAGAACCAACCCCAATCGATCATTTTATCAAAACCGAGAATTTTATCGTCAGTTAAATAACCATCTATCACTTTTTCTTTTTTAGGCCCCGCAAACAATCTTTGTGTAATTGTCGTGCTGCTACCTGCTGTTAGGCTTAATAAATCGCCTAAGTAATCAGCTTGAAAAC
Organism: Hyphomicrobiales bacterium; assembly: GCA_002400845.2. GTDB lineage: Bacteria > Pseudomonadota > Alphaproteobacteria > Rhizobiales > Rhizobiaceae > Salaquimonas. Next base: position 6,565 of record NVRK02000008.1, on the reverse strand, counting down.
GCTCACGGCCTTTATCTGAATATATAAAGCGTGGTTTAAAATGATTGCCTGGGATTACTGCTGTACCCCAATATTTATCGGTTAGACCAATCCAACCAGCACCATAACCAGCTTCTGATGAGCCTTTGATCTTTATGTCATCCCTTAATTCAGAATAATCGACTTCATGAAGTCCATCATCACCGAAATAACCAATGAGACCTTCGTGAAGCACGAAAAAGTTCTCAACCTTTGGATCGCCAAAACGCGTTACACGGCCATAAGGTGTGACGTTTACATTTTCATTGCTGTTATTTTGAATTTTATCTTCATAGGTGAAGAGTGAATTCTCATCGAGCATAATCTTACGTGTAAAGATAAGACCCTTATTGTTTTTCCATTCTAGAACAATAGGAGAAGTATTTGTAAGTGTTCCGCCACTAACAATTGACCAATTGGCTGTTGGGCCCGGCACATCACCAGAATTAGCGCCAGCTGCAAAACCAAACTCAGCAAAATAACCATTTTCTAGGTTAGAAGGAGAAAGCATCGTCACCAACGGGCTGTCTTTTTCAATGGTTACTTTATGATCTTTCAATTGCAGATCATCTAAACGTCCAGCTGTTAAATTGATCGTCCCTTTGATGTGGTCATTTTCAAATGCTATTCTCTTAGCGCTAGAAATTGCTTTTTCACGATCTTCAGTAATAAATTCATTTGTAGAAGAACCTGGGATATTTGCAGAAGATGCAGGTTGTGGCGCACCAGAAGCGTCGAGTTTAGCGGTGCTTTCAGTGTTGGCTTTTTGTGATGCCTCAACTTGGGCTTTTCGCTCTGCAACTTGACGTTCTTTTTCTAATTTTGGCCCTGCGTAAAAATATTGCCAACCAAGAAGAACTATTAGCGAAAGTACAATCGCTAAAACTGTGTTCTTATTATTATTTTTTTCCATCAAAAATACCCGTTGTTAGTTCATTCGCAGCTTATGTGCGTTTACTTAGATTGTTTACTGATTGAATTATTTATCTCTAGACAGCCTTTTTGCCTGTTGAGAGCAAACGGTCAATGCCTTTTGTTAATTCTATAACTAATGTTGTAAAAGATGTAGTGATTACTGGCTTTTTTGCAACTAGAATCAAGTCTGCATTCATATTTTTGGCTTTATCGCCTCTTATTGCGATGGCTTGAGCAAAAGCATGCTTTAAACGTCTGCGTATTCTATTGCGAACGACTGCATTACCTACTTTTTTAGTAACGGTATAGCCAACACGAAGGCCCTGTTGTTTGTCAGGCTCGCTTATAAGCTTAACTTGCATGTTAAAATTTTGAGTAACATGCCTTTTACCAGAGCGTATGGCCAAAAACTCTTTACGAATTTTGAGCGTTGGAATAAGCGGTGCCGATTTTATAAGGCTTTTGTTATCTTCTAAGTTTACACTCATAGTAGCTTTACTACCTTGCCAAAAACAAACTTGAGCACATATTCAAAACTTATAGAAATTTGTGATCTTGCTTTAGATACGAAAAAGCCCGGAGAACCGGGCCAAATCTAATTAAAACTTAAATTTAAAGTCCACATATAAATGCGGCACTTAAATTAAGCAGTAAGTTTTTTGCGACCACGTGCACGACGTGAAGCTACAATTGCGCGGCCAGCTTTAGTAGCCATGCGTGAGCGAAAACCGTGACGGCGTGCGCGAACCAAAAGACTTGGTTGGAATGTGCGTTTTTGTTTCATATCTCTAATATCCTACTTATTAAAGTAGGCCTTCAAATACAATTTGTTATCTGTGTAGAAACCAGCCTTATTTTACCAAATGGTAGGCCAAAAGCTCTATTTTTATAGAGCGTATTCCAAAGTTGTGCGGTGTATAAGAAAAAGCAGTCAAAAAGTCAATTAAGAACTGCGCGAATCCTGTAAATGGTGAATAAACTACAAGCTAAACACTATAAACGAATATTCTAAGCGTCAATTTATGCTAAATCAGCTTTTCTGACATCAGTTCTTCTATAAAATAGCTTATCAATTGCGGGCGACCTGTAACCTGAGCCTTTTTATAGATTGAATTAAGCTGCGCCTTGATGGTTCCAGACTTAGTTTCACGCATAATCGATATTTCTTCAATGTCTAAGCCCTTTATAGCAAGAAGCGCCACATCCTTTTCTGAATTGGTTAATTGCCACTGATGAAAATGCTCATCTAACAAAATAGAAAACTCACCCGAGGCCGCCTTCAACTTACTTTCTACTGTTTTATTGCGCGTATATAATTTTTGTAAGATCGCCGTCATACATAAAATACTAACGATCAGCACAAGCACAATTATATATTCGAATTTATCTGTATCTTTAACGCCAATGGGTTGGTCTTTGCCCATATAATCAGCAACACTATCGACCAGCAGGAAAGAAGCGCAAATAGATTGCACAATAATTAAGGTTATCAAGAAACGTTTTGACGTGAAATTCGAAATCATATGCGCAATCCCCAACAAGCATTTTTGGCATGTATTTTCTGATCCGATTTTTTTATTAATGCCTCGTTAGAACATCATTACTTCATTTTTACGTTTTTGGCTAAGGATTGCAAACATTCTTTATTGGAAACTAATCATTAGGGGAAACAGGCCAAATACGAATTGGCCTGTTGTACTTATTTAAATGGCACTTGATTAAAAGACCGAAATACTAGCTGTCGTTTTTTTCATCATCATCATGATTTTCATCATCATCGTCGTCATCTTCATCTTCAAGTTCAACTTCTAAAATCAGGCCGGATTTTGGATCGATTTCAAGTTCCATTCCTTGATTTTCAAAAGTGACTTCAACTTCGTAAACGCCATCTTCTAGTTCAATTTCTTTTACTTTATAATTTTGCTTTTCTAGCGCAAACCTAATTTCAGATTCTGTCTTGCCAACTGAAGTGCCTTTTTCAAGTTTTGCAAACGCAAATGCTGAAGTCATCGCGATAGTTACAGCAGTCAGACCAGCAATTATTTTTTTGTGATTTGTAATTGTATTTTTCATGTCTTTATTCCTTTGGAGGTTGCTTATCAAAAGAAGGGTCAAAAGAAACTTCTCAAGATAAGCAGTTGCACGCGGCAGTATTGCTGCGTTGCTCCAAATATGAATATTTCTAACGCTCAATTCCATTGATCTAATGTTTATTTAGCCCACTTTATAACTTAAGTTATAAAGCTACTTTAGCGACGGCCATTGACGTTATGCGCGTTCACGGTTTTGTGAGAATCGAGCGTGCTATTTTCAATAGGCAGTGAGCTTGTACGTGATACCTTGATTTGCCCATGATCGCCTGTCATTTGAAACTCTAGTAATTTAGAGTTTTAAATAAGCTTTGCTATAAGACTTCAATGTAGCTGGGCTATATAATAGGATACAGTGATGGAAAACGTCTCAATGTCGAAAGTGTCAAAAGTGTCAGAAATGCCAAAAAAAATAGACGCCAAGAAAGCAGCAAACACCCCCATAAAAAAGTGGGTACCACTAGCAGCAATTTTGGGTGTGTTGGGGTTAGCTTGGTCTATGGGCTGGTTTGAATACTTTTCGCTCTCCAGCATTATCATGCACCGCGAAATACTCTCGAGTTTTGTTGCAGATAATTTACTTTTAGGACTCGTGGCGTTTTTGGCTATTTACGCAGGGCTTGTTGCTATTTCATTTCCGGGAGCGTCACTGCTCACCATTTTAGCCGGTTTTTTATTTGGTGGCCTAATTGGCGGCGTTACAACAGTGTTTGCGGCCACACTTGGCGCGACCTTAATATTCTTAATCGCCCGTTCTTCCTTTGGCGAAGTAATGGAAAAAAAGGCCAGTGGGTTTGTTAAAAAATTAGCCGATGGGTTTCATGAAAATGCATTTGAATATTTGCTTACCATTCGCCTAACGCCATTATTTCCATTTTGGGTAATGAATATAGTTCCAGCGATCTTAAACATGCGTTTAATTCCTTATGTGGTGGCTACATTTATTGGTATCATTCCTGGAACGCTTGCATTTTCGTATATTGGCGCTGGTCTTGATAGCGTTATTGAAGCGCAAGAAAAAGCAAACCCTGGCTGTGGTGCGGCTGGCACATGCGAAATTGAATTGTCTGCACTCATCACATCAGATTTAATTATCGCCATGCTTGCACTAGCATTTATATCTATTTTACCTCTTGGCATTAAGAAGTGGAAAGCGCGAAGAAATAAGATATAAATTCTTACATCTAATGCTAAAATGAACCACGCTATTTACCTATTTCTATCTAATTCCACCATTTTGAAATGAGACATTTATGAGTACTATTTTAACACCAGATATTTGCGTAATCGGCGGTGGCTCTGGCGGCCTAACTGTTGCAGCTGTTGCGGCATCCTTTGGTGTAGATGTTGTATTGATTGAAAAAGGTAAAATGGGTGGCGACTGCTTAAATTATGGCTGTGTCCCCTCAAAAGCAATTTTGGCGGCTGGCAAAAGTGCATATGCAATATCTGAGGCTAAGAATTTTGGCATTGGTGTTGGCAAAGATATTAAGGTCGATTTTAAAAAGGTAAATGCGCATATTAAATCTGTCATTAACACGATTGCACCAAACGATTCTGTTGAGCGTTTCACCTCGCTTGGTGTAAAAGTTATTGAAGCTGGCGCGGTCTTTAGCGATCCTAAAACAGTGACGGCAGGTGACTACACAATTAAAGCAAGACGCTATGTAATTGCGACTGGGTCATCTCCCTTTGTACCGCCAATTCCTGGCCTTGATAAAACGCCTTATTTCACCAATGAAACCCTATTTGAAAACACACGTAAACTTTCACATCTTATCATCATTGGCGGCGGACCAATTGGCATGGAAATGGCGCAAGCCCATAGACGCCTTGGGTGCGAAGTAACGGTGATTGAAGCACAAAAGGCCTTTGGGCAAGACGATCCAGAACTCGTTGACATTGTTGTTAGAAAAATACGCGAAGAAGGTGTGAAACTGATTGAAGGTGCCAGTGTTAGCGAAGTAAAGAAACGCGGCAAAACTGGCGTATCGGTTACCTATAAAGTGGGCAATGTAGAAACCCAAATAGATGGCACTGATATATTGGTTGCAACAGGCCGCGCCGTAAATGTTAATGGACTTGGGCTTGAAGAAGCGGGCATTGATTACACACCAAAAGGCATAAAAACCAAAGCAGATTTGCGCACCACGAATAAGCGCGTTTATGCAATTGGCGATGTGATTGGCGGCTTACAATTTACCCATGTAGCTGGCTATCACGCTGGCCTTGTTATTAGGGGCTTATTGTTTAGAAAAAAAGCAGTGCCAAATAACAATATTATTCCTTGGGTCACTTATACAGAACCTGAGATTGCGCATGTTGGCATGAATGAAGAAGCTGCGCACAAACTCGCAAAGAACATTCATGTATTGCGTTTTCCTTACCACGAAAATGACCGCGCAATTGCCGAGCGAAAAACATCTGGTATGATTAAAATGATTTCCAATAAAAAAGGAAAGATTTTAGGCGTTACAATTGCTGGCGCAAATGCTGGTGAGATGATAAATATGTGGGCGCTTGCGCTGTCTAAAGACATGAGCGTTAAAGATGTTGCCAGTTATATACCGCCTTACCCAACCATGAGTGAAATTGGCAAACGTGCCGCAACTTCTTTTTACGCCCCATTAACGCGCAAACCAATTATAAGAAGCGTTATTAAATTTTTGAGGGTTTTTGGCTGATATGCTTGAAAAAGCACACGACAAGAAAAAAGCAAATAGCAATGCAAATCACACTGCATTGAACACCAATACAGCTACGCCTATTTTATCAAATGCGCCTGTGATTGATGCAAGCGAGCGCCGTAAATATTTGGGCAGTGTCGCAAAGGGGCTGTCTGGCAAATTGCTTATTTTAACAATGGCGTTTGTTATGTTTGCTGAGATACTTATTCTTGTGCCATCCATCGCTAACTTTAGAAATGTTTGGTTACAAAACCACTTAGACACTGCTGAAAGCGCCAGCATTGTTTACTTAGACAGTTCCGACACAATGCTGTCTGAAAAAGCACAGGCAGAACTGTTATCTGCTACACAGGCTCTCTCCGTCTCTATTAAAGAAAATGGCGTTAGTCGGCTAATGGCAAATATGCCATACGCAAATGAAGATATGGAACATATTAATCGCGGCGCTATGGCACCCCTTCAAACATTGACCAGTTCGTTTTCTACCCTATTTTTTGGCGGCGATAAAACCTATCACGTTTATGGCCCGTTAAAATCTCGTATTGGCGAAATACATTTGGTGCAAGAAGACAAATACCTTCGTAAAGCCATGTGGGACTTTGCCAGCAACATTTTACTTATCTCAATGGGCATTTCGTTCATAACGGCAGGCTTGGTGTTTTTATCACTTTACTGGTTGATCGTGATGCCGATCATTAAGCTTTCTTCTAATATGGATGCATTTTCTAGAACGCCCGAAAATGCAAATCTTGTTTTCAAGCCAACAGGGCGAAGTGATGAAATTGGTACGACAGAAGTTCAGTTAGCAGCGCTTCAAACAGACCTACAAGCAACCTTAAGACAAAAACAACATCT
>NVRK02000079.1 GCA_002400845.2 Hyphomicrobiales bacterium | reverse complement strand
CAAGCGATGATCCGCTATGCCAAGAAAAATGGCACGATATTGATACTGGTTGGTCACGTAACCAAAGACGGGCAAATTGCTGGCCCGCGCGTTATTGAACATATGGTTGATGCGGTGATGTATTTTGAGGGGGATGGTAATCACCACTTTAGAATATTGCGCACCGTTAAAAACCGTTTTGGCCCCACAGATGAAATTGGCGTATTTGAAATGTCGGACGCTGGATTGCGCGAAGTTGCCAACCCTTCTGAATTGTTTTTGGGAGAACGTAAGGATAACTCACCGGGCGCCGCAGTATTTGGCGGCATGGAAGGTACACGCCCCGTTGCCGTTGAAATACAGGCGCTTGTTGTGCCCTCTACACTTGGCACACCACGCCGCGCCATTGTTGGCTGGGACAATGCACGTCTTTCTATGGTGTTGGCAGTTTTAGAAGCGCACTGTGGTGTTAAACTTGGCGGCCATGACGTTTATCTAAATGTGGCAGGTGGGTATCGTATTTCAGAACCAGCGGCAGATATGGCAGTTGCGGCGGCATTGGTTTCATCATTAGCTGGCGTGCCATTGCCTGCCCAAAGTGTTTATTTTGGCGAGATCAGTCTGTCTGGTTCAACACGGCCTGTATCGCATACGCCTTCGCGCGTTAAAGAAGCCGAAAAACTTGGCTTTGGCCGTGTCATTTTGCCTAAAGGATCAACAATCAGTAAATCTGGCAAAAGCAGTATTAACAGCTCTTTGGATTTAATAGAAATTGCAGACCTAACCGACCTTGCCGCTAGAATACTTTCAAAAGCGGATCCCAAAAAGTTAGAAGACCCCAGACAAAGTTAATTGACAATTTTAAAAGACAAATTTTAATTGAGTTAAGATGTGCGTCGCTTTGAAACATATCCTTAATATTTAAGAAAAGTTTTTAGGCGCTAACCTCTAAAAAGTTCTACATAATGAGAAAACTAAATTTTTATGTGCTTAAACAGCAAAAGAACATAAAAAACTCGCATAAGGTATAGATGAATTTGTAATAGTGCAGTATACACTCTTTTTACCGCAAGCTTAGGCTGGAGTTTAGCAAGTTGATCACCTTATTTGATGGCATCTTAATTGGGCTAATGTTGGTTTCTGGCGTCTTAGCCATGATCCGTGGGTTTTCCAGAGAAGTTTTGTCTGTTGCCTCATGGGTGGCGGCAGCTGCGGCGGCCTTCTACTTTTACAAATCGCTCTCACCAATCTTAAAGCCACACATTACTTTTACAAGCAATGCGGTTGCGCCAGACATTATTGCGGCAGCGATTATATTCATTGTAGCGCTAATTTTTGTTAGCCTTATCACCATGCGCATTGCCGACTTTATTGTTGATAGTAAGGTTGGCGCGCTAGATCGTACTTTAGGGTTTGTGTTTGGCGCATTTCGCGGTGTACTTTTGGTAACAATTGGCCTATTATTCTTTACTTGGTTGGTACCAGACGATAGCCAGCCAAATTGGATTGCAGATGCTAAATCTAAACCAATTTTAAAAGATTTTGGTGAAAGCCTAATTCAAGCATTGCCTGAAGATGGCGGCAAATCGTACATCGAAAAATTTAAGCTGGGCAATAGCGACCAAGCGCCTGCTGAAACAACAAATTAAATCAACCCACAAAATTGGTGAGACAAATGTCCTTCCTAAAAGAACACAGCACTACTACCGACATCAATGATGACTATGATGGCGACGACAAACTACATGAAGAATGTGGCGTATTCGGCATTTTTGGTCACAGCGATGCCGCTGCCTTAACAACACTGGGGCTTCACTCTTTGCAACACCGTGGGCAAGAAGCTGCAGGTATTGTAAGTTATGATGGCATACAATTTTTTGCGGAACGCCATCGTGGATTGATTGGCGATAGCTTTACCAATACTGGCGTTCTTGAGCGCCTAAAAGGTAGCCGCGCAATTGGGCACACTCGTTATTCTACAACTGGTGGCGATGACATGCGTAATGTTCAGCCATTTTTTGCTGAATTTGCTGGCGGTGGTTTTTCTGTTGCTCACAATGGCAACATTACAAATGCAGTTACTTTAAGAAAAAGATTACAACGCGAAGGCGCAATTTTTCATGCGACTTCTGATACGGAAGTAATTTTGCACCTCATCGCAATGGGTAAAGAAATTGCTTTTAATGATCGCTTCATGGACGCACTTCGTCAATTAGAAGGCGCATTTTCAATTGTCGGCATCACCAATAAAAAATTGGTTGGGTGCCGTGATCCACTTGGCGTTCGCCCACTTGTTCTTGGCGACTTGGATGGGGCTTATATTCTTGCGTCCGAAACATGTGCGTTAGATATTATTGGTGCGCGGTTCGTTCGTGATATTGAGCCAGGCGAATTGGTTGTTATTGACGAAAAAGGCATTAGCTCGCACAAACCATTTGCAAAGACTGGCAAGCGGTTCTGTATTTTTGAATATGTATATTTTGCCCGCCCAGATTCAATTCTAGAAGGCAATAATGTTTATGATGTGCGCAAGCAAATTGGCGTTGAATTAGCGATAGAAGCTCCTATCGATGCTGACCTTGTTGTGCCAGTACCAGATTCTGGTGTACCCGCTGCCATAGGGTTTGCCCAAGGCGCTAAATTACCGTTTGAACTTGGCATCATTCGTAACCACTATGTAGGCAGAACCTTTATTCAACCAACCGATTCCATTCGTCATATGGGTGTAAAATTAAAGCACAACGCCAACCGCACAATAATTGAAGGCAAGCGCGTAATATTGGTGGACGATTCCATCGTTCGCGGTACAACGTCTAAAAAGATTGTTCAAATGGTACGCGATGCTGGCGCTAAAGAAGTGCACATGCGTATTGCCAGCCCTCCAACCGCCTCACCTTGTTTTTATGGTGTTGATACGCCAGATACAAACAAGCTTTTAGCTTCTCGCATGAGCGTTGAAGAAATGGCGAAATTCATCAATGTGGACACGCTAAGTTTTATCTCTTTAGATGGTTTATACCGCGCGACTGGTGAAGCTAAGAGAGACAATGAAACACCGCAATATTGTGATGCATGTTTTTCTAAGGAATACCCAACAGAACTTACAGATCATAATGTTGATGGCAGTAAAGTTGCAAGCATTTCTCTTCTTGCTGAACGCCAAAGCAGATAGGCATTTCAGCAGATAAGCATTTTATTTGTGCAGTTTAAAATTGTTAGGCAAATTTCATGAAAAAACTTGAAGGTAAAGTTGCGGTCGTTACTGGCGCATCACGCGGCATTGGATACCACGCAGCAATCGAGCTTGCAAAAGCAGGCGCACATGTGATTGCCATTGCAAAGACAATTGGCGGCCTAGAAGAATTAGACGACGCAATAAAATCATTTGGTGGCAGTTGCACACTTGTACCAATGGACTTGCAAGACTTTGATGCGATTGATCGCTTAGGTGCCGCAATACATGAAAAATGGGGCAAGCTGGACATTTTACTCGCTAATGCTGGCATTTTGGGCGGCCTTACACCTTTGGGTCATATCGATCCAAAAATGTTTGATAAAGTAATGTCTATTAATGTGACCGCAAATTGGCGTTTAGTGCGCTCTCTTGACCCACTTTTGCAAAAATCAGATGCTGGGCGGGCGATCTTCCTTAGTTCTGGCTCGCCACATTCTTGCAAAGCTTTTTGGGGGGCATATGCAATGTCTAAAGCAGCTGTTGAAGCTTTAGCACGTGTCTATGCAAGCGAAAATGCCAATACCAATGTTAAGTCTAATATTGTAAATCCTGGTGCTACTAGCACTAAAATGCGTGCCGAAGCGATGCCTGGCGAAGACCCATCTACCATTACGCACCCATCTAAGCTTGGTGAGATGTTTGTGATGCTTGCGAGTGATGATTGTGATGTGACTGGACAGATTTATGACTTTCCAGCTTCTAAGTTTAAATCTCCACAACAACCAGCATAACTTAGCACCTGCATAAATAGATTTTTGCACTTTATATTGAGCAAGTTTACTGGCAAGCTATAAACGGGAGACGTTTATGACTTTAAAAAGTGTGACGGGGTCAAATGGGGCTGGGCTATATGCGACAGAACCTAGTGTGACTGAAGCAGAATTGACGTTTGATAATTTAACGCTATTTGAAGCCTTAAAGTCAGCGGGTCAAAAACATGGTTTAAACGAACTTATTTTAGAAGATTCGCTTGGTGAAAAGCAAAGCTATAAACGCCTTTTAATGGGCGCGCGCTTATTGGGCAAACGATTTTCTAATGTAACGGGCAAGGGCCAAGCTGTTGCTGTGTTATTACCCAATTCAAATGCAGTTGTTGCAACATTTTTTGGTTTGCAATCGGCTGGATTAATTCCTGCCATGCTAAATTATACCGCAGGACCAACCATTGTTGTTTCTGCTTGTAAGACGGTAAAAGCAGAATGGGTTATAAGTTCACGCACATTTATTACAAAAGCAGACCTTCAACCCATTGTTGAAGCTTTAGAAAAAGCTGGCTTAAAATTTATTTGGTTAGAAGACATTCGCAAAAGTGTGAATTGGTATGAAAAACTAATTACTGCTATCTTTTATAAAAATCCAATTGCTCATACTAATCCAGATGAACCAGCGCTTATTTTATTCACTTCTGGCTCTGAAGGTTTGCCCAAAGCCGTTGTACTTTCTCACAAGAACATCCTTATAAATTGCGCTCAGGTGACACAGACAATTCGGTTTGATAGTTCTGATAAATTATTCAACGTACTGCCCGTTTTTCATTCTTTTGGCATGACAGGCGGCATGGTTTTACCGTTGGTCAGTGGTGTTAAACTGTATCTTTATCCCTCTCCATTGCATTTTAAAATCATTCCACAAGCTGTCGCAAAATCTAAGCCGACGATATTGTTTGGCACAGACACTTTTTTGACAGGGTATTCTCGCACTGCAAAAGACGAGCAATTTGCGTCACTTCGAATGGTGGTAGCTGGCGCAGAAGCTGTAAAAGAAGAAACCCGAAAAATTTGGAAAGAACGATTCGATACAATTGTTTTAGAAGGTTTTGGAATGACCGAGGCCGCCCCTGTTGTTGCTGTAAATGCAATACGTGCCAATAAAGCTGGCTCAGTTGGTCGATTGTTGCCTGGAATAGAACACAGATTGGTTGCGGTAGACGGCATTAAAAAAGGCGGTAGACTTTGGCTAAAAGGCCCAAATATAATGTTGGGTTATATGAAATATGACGCGCCTGGTATTTTACAAAAACCAGAGAATGGTTGGCATGATAGTGGCGATATTGTCGAAATTGATGAAGAAGGTTTTGTATTTATAAAAGGGCGCGCTAAACGGTTTGCCAAAATTGCCGGCGAAATGGTTTCACTTAGTGGCATTGAATCAATAATAAATTCTATATGGACGGACCATGACCATGCGGTTGTTAAAATACCAGATAAAAGACGTGGCGAAAAAATAATTTTACTCACTACTAATTTTACAGGCACAAAAGATGAAATCATCAAAGCCATTAAAAAACGTGGGTTTCCTGAAATAATGGTGCCTAACAAATTGCTAGCGATTGATACAATCCCATTATTGGGCACAGGAAAAGTTGACTACACATCCGCACAAAAAATGGCACAAGCAGAAGAATAAGCACAAGATTAACGCCAAAAGTCTGTTCAGCCAACGTGCTGAATAGATATACAAAAATATTTTTAGAAAACTCTTGATATATATCGTTTAGATATATACCTATCTCAATAATATTACTCTTAGTAATGAAGTTATATTGGTCGTGCTTTGCAGTACAACTTGGTGTGTACGACTTTAAATGTCATTTGTCACACCCAAGAAGAAAGTTACTGGCGAACAGTAAACAGGATATAAAGTGAACGTTAGAACACTCATATTAGCCATTCTCAATATTCAAGAAGCCACTGGCTATGAGATTAAAAAACTTTCAACTGATGGTGTTTACAGCTATTTTGTGGATGTGAGCTATGGCTCTATTTACCCCACTTTATCCAAATTAGAAGCCGAAGGTGTTGTGACAGTGCGCACCGAAGTTCAAATTGGGAAACCCGATCGCAAAGTATATGAGATTACAGATACTGGCCGCGAGGAGTTTGTTGATAGCCTAGCGACACCACCTGCCCCTGATAAGTTTAAATCAGAATTTTTACTGATAGCTTTAACCGTTTCTCTTGGCACTACCCAAACGATCACAAAAGCAATTGATGATCGTATTGCCCATTTAGAATCTGAATTGGCAATGATAAAAGAAATTGCTGATAAAGAACCAGAATGTCCAGATGAAGAAAAATCAACTGGGTGGGTTTGCCATTATGGCATGAGCATAAAAGAATTTGACATCAAGTACCTGAAAGAAAATCGCAATGCGTTGATCGCTTTGGCAGGTAATCCAACACAAAATAATTCACAAAAAACGTTACAAAAATCACAACTGAAAACCGAAAAGGTTTCAGTGTAATTTATGGAAATTAGACTATGAAAAAAATATTTAGTGGTTCTGTTATTTTAGCAATTTTATTGTCTATTGTTTTGGGCGTTTGGATGATTACTGGAGAAATTAGCGAAGGCGGTACAGCGGGTACAAATGGTGGCGCGGCACCTATTGTTGAGCGTGAAGCAAAAAAAGATACCGAACTTTTTAAGGTTCGATACACAACAGTGAAATCAAAAATTCGTCAGGAAGAAATTACGGTTCGTGGCCGCACCAAAGCCAATGCCATTGTGACTGTACGCTCTGAAACTGCAGGCATACTTGAGCAACGTTTGTTTTCTAAAGGTGAAAAGGTAAAAGCTGGAGACTTAGTATGTGTCCTTGATAAAGGCACGAGGCAAGCAAGCCTATCAGAAGCAGAAGCGCGTTTAAAACAAGCGGAGACTGAATATAAATCGGGTCTACGATTGAGAAAGAAAGGCTTTACTGCCGCCAACCGCCTTACACAATTGAAAGCGACTTTTGATGGTGCAAAAGCTAGTTATGCTTCGGCTAAATTAGAACTTTCTAGAATTAATATTAAAGCGAATGCAAGCGGCATTGTGCAAGACCCAATTGCAGAAGTTGGCGATACGCTTAGTCTTGGTTCGGCATGCATTACCTTAATTGATACAGACCCGATGTTGTTTACAGGGCAAGTACCTGAATTACAGATTGCTGATTTTTACATTGGTATGGACGCAAATGTTAAGCTTGTGACTGGTACAAAAACACTGGGGAAAGTTCGTTATATCGCAGCGGCGGCGGATGCCAGCACCCGAACGTATCAAATTGAAATTGAACTGGAATCGACCCCAGGTGTTCGTGAAGGCATGACGGCTGAAACAAAAATATTATTAAAAGGTGAGAAGGCATTTTTATTATCCCCTTCATGGATAAGCCTGTCTGATGAAGGTATCGTGGGTGTGCGCACGCTAGACACAAATGATATCGTTCAATTTGCAGCGGTAAAAATAGTTTCACAAGGCATAGATGGCTTTTGGGTAACGGGACTAGAAGAAAATGTCCGCATCATTACACTTGGGCAAGATTTCGTAAAACCTGGCAAAAAAGTTGCACCTTACTTAGACAAGCGCAGACAAAAATCTGCAGAAATCTCAGGCCAAACATTGGGAGCTAACTAATGATTGATGCTTTAGAGAACATATTATCAAGACCTAGAACAGTGTTGACTGTGATGATCGTAATGGTCATCGCTGGAATATTAACTTATTTATCAATACCCAAAGAAGCCAATCCAGACATTGATGTTCCTGTTTATTTGGTGAGTATAAATCAACGTGGTGTTTCACCAGAAGATAGCGAGCGATTGCTCATTAAGCCGATGGAAACAGAATTGAGGGGCATTGAAGGTCTGAAAGAAATTACAGCTGTAGCCTCAGAGGGTAATGCTACCATTATTTTAGAATTTCAGATTGGCTCTAATAAAGAAAAAATCTTAGCTGAAATTCGAGACAAGGTAGATCAGGCCAAAGGGCAAATACCAGCCGATGCAGATGAGCCAGGTGTTTTTGAAACAAACCTTGCACTACAACCAACGATTATCGTCACCCTTTCTGGCGACGTGCCAGAGCGTACGTTGTTTAATCATGCCCGTAAGTTGAAAGACGAGATTGAAACCATTTCTTCTGTTAAAGAAGCTAATTTAAAAGGCACTCGGCAAGAACAGCTAGAAGTGATTTTGGACTTGTTGAAGTTAGAATCATACAACATATCTAACGAAGAATTAGTTGGTGCGGTAACGTCTTATAACCAACTTGTTCCTGCTGGTTTTTTGGACGATGGCAATGCACGCTTTAACGTTAAGCTTCCTGGTCTGATAGAATCGGCGGAAGATGTTTACTCAATTCCTATTAAGCAAAATGGCGAAGGTGTTGTAACACTTGGCCAGGTTGCCGAAATTCGCTCCAACTTTAAAGACGCTTCTTCATATACACGGGTTAACGGACAACCTGCCATGTCGATAGAAGTTGTTAAACGCATTGGTACCAATATTATTGCCAACAATGTTGAAGTTAGGCGCGTTGTAGAAGAATTCACCAAAGAGTGGCCTAGTACCATTAAGGTCAATTTTTTGATCGATCAGTCCAGCTTTATCTTTGAAGTTTTGGGCTCGCTTCAATCTTCTATTATGACCGCTATTTCACTTGTTATGATTGTGGTTATTGGAGCGCTTGGTTTTCGTTCGGGTTTATTGGTGGGCCTTGCGATTCCAACATCGTTTATGATTGGCTTCTTAATTCTCGCTTCCCTTGGCATGACCGTCAATATGATGGTGATGTTTGGTCTGGTGCTAACAGTTGGCATGCTAGTTGATGGCGCTATTGTTATGATTGAATATGCGGATCGTAAAATGGCAGAAGGACTTGAGCCACGCGAGGCTTATAACCGTGCGGCCAAGCTTATGCTTTGGCCTATCGTTTCTTCCACCGCGACAACGTTAGCCGCATTCTTGCCGTTGTTGTTGTGGCCTGGTGTTCCGGGCGAATTTATGAGCTATTTGCCGAAAATGGTAATCATTGTCTTATCAGCGTCGCTTTTAACGGCATTGGTATTTGTGCCTATTACAGGCACTGCAATAACATTGTTATTCCCATGGATTGCTAGAAATTTTGGGGTGGTACTCACAGCGATCATTGGCTTGATTGTGAGCGCTATAACACTTGGCATCAGTTTATTGATCGGTCTTCCCTCATTACTTTCTGGTGGTATCGGCTTAATCATTGGCAGTGACACATTAACTGATTTAGTTACCCCATTTACATTCTTAGTATTTGGATTTTTAGCTATTGGCCTTGGAATATTGGCAGCCAAAAAATTACTGCCTCGCCTTGTTCACATTTCATTCGAACACAACAAAAAGAACTATGTAGATGAAAGCGCCGTCATGCTTTCAGCGGAAGCAGTATTAGATCCTGAAAAACTAACAGGAATGATGGGGTATTATGTACGCTTTCTGCGCCTAATTTCTGGCAATTTAATTGGCAATGCTGTTGTTATAGTAATCGTGATTTTAACCACTGTTGGTACTTTTATTATCTTTGGAAATAACAATGCTGGTGTTGAATTTTTCGTTGAAGAAGAACCAGATGTTGCGATTGTATTTGTACAAGCGCGTGGCAATTTATCTGGTAGAGACATACGCGATCTTGGCATTGAAGTTGAAACCGAAATTTTGCAAATTAAGGGCATTGAAAATGTTGTTCTTACAGCCACTGCGCCGGGCGGTGGTCGTGGCAGTGGCGGCGTTGACAGCGCTGCACCGCAAGACGTACCTGCAGATGTTGTTGTAACGATGCAAGTTGAACTTGCAGATTTTGACCAAAGGCGAAAATCCGTAGAAATATTTGACGAGATACGTGAACGTACGGATAAAATTGCAGGTATTAAAGTAGAAGTTAGAAAAATTGAAGGTGGACCGCCAACCGGTAAAGATGTTCGCCTGCAGGTAACATCGACTGATTATGATGACCTTGTGACCAGCGTTGAAAAAATCAGAAAATTCGTCAACACAATGGACCATTTAAAGGACATTGAAGATAGCCGTCCCTTACCTGGAATTGAATGGCAGATTGATGTAGATCGCGAAGAAGCTGGTCGTTATAATGCTGGCATTGCGCAAATTGGATATATGATTCAACTTGTTACCAATGGTGTTAATATTGGTAAATACCGCCCTAGCGATTCTGAAGATGAAGTCGATATTCCTGTTCGTTTGCCACAGGCACAGCGCTCACTACAAAGCTTAAAAGAGTTGCGATTGCGCACGCCAAACGGACAAGTACCGATTGCAAACTTCATAACCATGACAGCGAAACAAAAGGTGACGTCTATCACTCGCCGTGATGGTGTTTATGCAATGGATATTAAAGCTAACATTCTGCCTAACATTCCATTTAATGGACGCTCATTAACGCCTGATGATAAAGTTGCAGAATTGCAGGCTTGGTTAGACACTCAAGAATGGCCTGACAATGTGTATCTAACTTTCCGTGGTGCCGATGAAGAACAAAAAGAATCTGGTGTGTTTTTAATGAAAGCAGCGGCAGGTGCTTTGTTCTTGATGTTCATTATTTTGCTGACACAATATAACTCATTCTATCAAACCTTCTTAACGCTCTCTACGGTTATTCTAGCCATTGTGGGCGTATTGATTGGCCTAATGGTGACTGGGCAAAAGTTCTCAATCATTATGACTGGTACAGGTGTTGTGGCCCTTGCTGGTATTGTTGTGAACAATGCAATTGTGCTGATTGATACGTATAACAGGCTTCGCTCTGAGGGTAATGAAGTTAGCCAAGCTGTGCTTAAAACATCGGCACAACGTTTGCGCCCAATCATGTTAACAACCGTGACAACCATTATGGGCCTTGTGCCCATGGCGCTGCAAATTAACATGAACTATTTTGAGCGCACAATTTCAATGAATTCCATCACCTCTTTATGGTGGGTACAATTGTCTACTGCTGTTATTTCTGGCCTTGCGTTTTCTACAATGCTGACATTGTTAGTGACGCCTGTGATGTTATCACTGCCTGAAAACCTTGCTAAATATTTCAATAAAGATGTGCCATCTGGGGCACCTATGGTGACAACAGATATTATTGATGGTGAAGTGTTAGACAGTTCTGAAATTGCTACAAAGCTACCTGGCAAGAAACGTAGTAAGAAAAAAGCAGCACTTACATCTACGCCAGCGCTGCCAACGCAAGGCAGTTAAAATATAAACTACATTAGTTTTTGGGCTTAGTTGCTTTTTTCAAAGGTGCTTTTTTTCTAGCTGGTTTTTGGTTTTCAACTTCCACAGAATTAAGCGCCTTTATTTCTAGGCTTTTATAATATTTAAGCCCAAATGGAATAGCCACTAAGTAGCCAACGCTTGCAGTAATGAGCAATTGCCAAGGATAGCTAATTAACAAAGACCCAATCACAATTAATGCGATGATGAGCGGTAGAACCAAATTACGTGGAATTGCACTGCCAAGATTCTTACCAGAATAAGTTGGCACATTAGAAACCAATAAAAGCCCGATTAAAACCACATAAATTAAAATTGCAAAATCTAATAGTTCGCTTTGTGGTAGACCTAGCAAATCAACATAAATTGGCAACATTACAACAATAGCGCCAGCGGGTGCTGGTGCGCCAACGAAGAAGTTCTTCTTCCATTTTGGTTGATTAGGATTGTCTAACTGCACATTAAAACGTGCCAAACGTAAGCATGCGCATATGCAATAGATCAACACTGCAATCCAACCAAATGTTTTGATTGTATGTAGGTGAGAGAAATAAAGTAGTATTGCTGGCGTAACACCGAAATTTAAAAAGTCGGCAAGACTGTCCATCTCAGCGCCAAAGCGACTGGTTGACTTTAAGAAACGCGCCACACGCCCATCAACGCCGTCTAAAACTGCAGCAAGTGTAACGGCGGCTATGGCTAAATCCATTTTGCCTTCAAAGCCAAAGCGAATTGCTGTTAGACCTGCACAAATTGCCAGCAATGTAATAATATTTGGTATGAGCTGGCGAATAGGAACATCTCTTAAACGCGTTGCGGCTTGTCCCTCGTCAGGCTCAAACGGGGGAAAAGGCGTATCCAATTACCCAACCCTTATTACAGGTGTCTCTGCTTCTTCTTCAAAACGAGCAAGAATAGTTTCACCGGCAACAGCTGTTTGCCCAAGGCCAACAGCAACAACAGCACCTTTTGGTAAATACACATCAAGGCGTGATCCAAAGCGAATTAAGCCAAAGCGTTCGCCAGTGGCTATTTCTTCACCCTCATCTGCCCAACATATAATACGACGCGCAACGAGGCCTGCGATTTGAACCACTGCCATTTTGCCATGAGGAGAATCAATCAACAAAGAGTTTCTCTCATTGTCGGTAGATGCCTTGTCTAATTCAGCATTAACAAACTCGCCTCTTTTATAAACAATATTTGTAATTTTACCGCGCACAGGCGCTCTGTTTACATGGCAATTAAACACATTCATAAAAACAGAAACTCGGGTCATTGGCTTTTTGCCAAGATTCAATTCGGCAGGCGGAACAACTTTTGAAATATGTGAGACTTTTCCATCTGCAGGGCTGATAACCAAATCATCACTTACAGGTGTGAAGCGCTCTGGATCACGGAAAAAATATGCACACCATGCCGTTAAGATTAAACCTATCCAAAATAGATTCACTGAGAAAAACCCAAGTACAACGGTTATGGCAAAGAATATGCCGATAAATGGTAAGCCAGCTTTGTGAATTGGGACAATGCTTTTTTGAATTGTATTTATCAGACTCATTTTTATCGCTCTTAAAGTTGTTGAATTACAAGACTAACTATTAAAGCCTATATTTCAACAAAGCCAATACTTTTTAGCGACTATTTTATTTCAGTTCACTCATTGTTACTTCTTAGTAAGCCTATACACTTGTAAAGCTCTTTTGGTGTCTTTCTACGTAGCAGTTCTTGTCTTGGCTTTAGCGGCACGTAACAGCTCTTCGGCCTTATTAGCCTCACGCTGGCGGCTCCACATATCTGAATAAAGGCCCTTCTTACGTAATAACTGCTTATGGGTTCCACGCTCTGCAATAGAACCAGCTTTTAAAACAATAATCTCGTCTGCATTAATGACTGTTGAAAGACGGTGCGCAATAACCAGCGTTGTTCTGTTTTTTGATACCTCATCAAGCGCTGTTTGAATTTCGCGCTCTGTTTGCGTGTCTAAAGCAGAAGTTGCCTCATCGAGGATTAATATAGGAGGCGCTTTTAAAAGTGTCCGCGCAATAGCAACTCGTTGCTTCTCGCCGCCTGATAATTTCAAGCCACGCTCGCCCACTTGCGTATCATACCCATCTGGTAGTGAGCGGATAAAGTCTCCTATTTGTGCCATTTCAGATGCTTTTTCAACTTCTTCAATGCCAGCCTCAACACGTCCGTATCCAATATTATAAGCAATGGATTCATTAAATAGAACGGTATCTTGAGGCACCATGCCAATGGCATTGCGCAAAGATTTTTGCGTTATATCCATTAAATTTTGACCATCAATCGTAATTGCTCCATTCGTCACATCGTAAAATCGAAATAACAGCCGAGAGATGGTAGATTTACCAGCACCTGATGGACCAACGATTGCCACTGTTTTACCAGCAGGCACTTCAAAACTTACGTCTTTTAAAATCCCGCGCTCAGGATCATAATGGAAATCTACATTGCTAAACTTTATTGAGCCATTTGAGATATCTAGATCTTGTGCACCTTCTTTGTCACTTATTTCGTGCTCTACCGCTAACAAATTAAACATGGATTCTAAATCTGTTAGGCCTTGTCTAATTTCACGATAGATAAATCCGATAAAATGTAACGGCATAGACAATTGAATTAAAAGCGCATTGATAAGAACAAAGTCACCTAAGGTTTGCGTGCCTGCGCTAACCGCCTGTGCAGATAATACCATACAGGTCGCCATGCCGACGCCTAAAATTACAGCCTGACCAAAATTTAGCCAAGCCAATGAGGTCCACACTTTTGTAGCGGCACGCTCGTATCCAGCCATAGATTCATCAAATCTTTTGGCCTCCATTTCTTCATTGCCAAAGTATTTAACGGTCTCAAAATTAAGCAATGAATCGATTGCTTTTGAATTTGCCTCTGTATCGCTGTCATTCATTTGACGACGTATGGCAATGCGCCAGTTACTCGCTTTGATGGTGAACCATGTATATAGCCAAACCATAACACCCATAATCACCACATAGATTATGCCAAATTGTAACCATACAACAACAGCCATAAATACAAATTCTAATATTGTTGGCCCACCGTTTAAAATGGTAAATCGAACAATGGATTCTATGCCTTTTGTCCCACGTTCTATGATGCGAGAAAGCCCACCCGTTTTACGTTGCAGATGATAGCGAAGACTAAGACCATGAATGTGTCTAAAAACAATTGCGGAAAGCTGACGAACAGCGTGTTGACCAACACTGGCAAAATATGCGTCACGTAAATTATTTAAACCAACAACCATTACACGGCCAACATTATACGCGATGACCAACATGATTGGCACAAGCAAGTAAGCAGGCAGCCAAGTGGGTAGATTTCCCTCAGCATTTAGCGCATCAGTTGCCCATTTAAATGTATAAGGAACAAGTACGGTGATAAATTTTGCCAATACCAAAATGATGAAAGCAACAACAACTTTATTCTTTAGGTCTGGCCTATCGTAAGGCCACATATATGGCCAAAGACTTTTAATTGTCGAAATCGTATCGCCCTCTTCGGCGCTAAAACCATTTGGACCAATCGTATTGCCTCTATTATTTTCTGTTTCATTAGCCAAGTTGGATTTTGCCTTCTTAGAAGCAGCATCCATCTTTTTTTTAACACGCGTGTTCATTTAACTGCTTTCTGAAATAAGAATTCTCGGTTTTTTCGTTAATTAAATGCGCTAAATCAACAACACTATTTTTTAGATATTGTCTGAAGTGCATCGCCCACTTGAAAGAGCAATTCTCTATTTAATTTAAACATTGTTTTGGTGCCGCACGTTTTTGCTTCAACCAACCCTGCTTTTTTTAATATTTCTAAATGTTGTGAAATTGTAGATTGTGCCAAATCTAAACAGTTACATATGTCGCCCCCACAACATTTTGTATTTTTGGCTAAATACTCAATAATAAAAACACGGGATGGATGCCCGAGCGCCTTTAACAAAAGCGGCAAATCGCTGTCATGCTTTTCAATTTCTAACTTTGAATATAGCTCAACATTATTCATAGCGACAACATTTATCGGTAAATACCGATAAAGTCAATATGCATGTTTAATTAGCAATTCCTATCAGAGTTTAAATGCCTGGAAAATTTACTGCGCTGCATTGCTCTCTTCAGGTATGTTTAAAACTTGACCTGGATAAATGAGGTGTGGGTTTTTAACCTGATCGAGATTTGCAGAATAAATGATTGTGTATTTGCTACCCGCGCCAAGTTTTCTACGTGATACTTTCCAAAGACTGTCGCCTCTGCGGATAATAACCGAACTGCCACTTTTAATAATTTTCTTACCATCGACCATCTTATTGGCAATATTCATGTTGGCATCAGTCTTATCATTCGCAATAATCTTATCACTGCTTACAATTGAGTTTTCAACTTTAGCAATTTTAGTGTCTTCCTTATTCTCTAGACTTTTCTTCAGTGGCGCGGCACCAATATTAGCAATTTGTTTGCCTGTAGAACCAGATGAGATAGCGGCATTTTCAAGTGGGCCTGTAGGCATTTTCTTTTCAACTTTCGCCACCATTTCAACAGCTTTCTCAGTTGCTTTGGATCCAACTTTCATTTTAGAATCTACCATTTTTACAGCCGCCGCTTTACTGGCTTTCATATCCTGTGTTTCGTGCTCAAGCACAACTTCTGCTCGGGCAATAACCGTAATGTTATCTGGCCCAAGCATATCAACACGCAATGCATGCTGTCCTACAGAAATGCTCTCACGTCCATAATATAAAAATGCGCCCTCTTCGCCAGTAATTGCCTTACCTTTAAACTTGTTATCGATATAAACATTTACGGTACTTTGCGGCGTGGCTGCCCCTGCAATATAATACCGCTTGTCTTCAACATCTACAGCATTAATGGCAATGGGTAATTTTGGTGTTGCTTTAACGACATCACCCGATTTTTGCGTATTGTCTAGTTTAGCAATTTTAGGACCAAATCTACTGCTAGGCATTTGCAAAATTTTAGATGCCTCACCAGGGGTTGAAAGCAGAACAATCATATCTTCTTTGTTATCAGGTAAGATTATCACTCCAGATGTAAGAGAAGACTTCATGTTTTCAGCATCATTTCCTGATCTAATGATAAGTTCATGTTCGCCAGTTTTAAGAGACTCATCAAAAACGAATACATAATCACCTGTCGCATTTGATTTTGTTTCACCAATTTGCGTAGAACCATTATAGGCAAGCACTCTAGAATTGGGGTCTGCGCGCCCTGCCATAACCACATAACCATCACGTGAGACCCGTAACAAATCAATTGACGGAGGTGTGACTTCAACACCATCTACTTTTTTAATTTCATTCTTTTTATTAAGCGTAATGGCTGGCATGGCTTTTTGAGTTGCATCAACTGCGTTAGAATCTTTCTGTGCAATCATATCTTTGGCAGCATCAACACTTTGTTTAGCAATCTCTTGCTCTTTTAATTCAGGCTTTGCGAGTTTGATTTCTGGCGTCTTCTTAGCCATTTTTTGTTTAGGCTCTGCTGTAAATTTTTCGGCATCCTTTTCGCCAAGCCTAGTGCTGTCTTTAGCAATTTCTTTTTTTGCTATAGCCGATTTATCCATAAGCTCTTTTTTACTCGCAAGTTGTTCATCCACGACATCAAAGGAACCGCGAATTTTTTCGACGAATGCAACAGCTAATGGCTGGCCAGATTCTGTTTTAATGAGCGTACCTGCGCCAACCGCTCCAGCTAACCCAAGACCAAGTGCCCATATTGCTTTGCTATTTAATGCGAAAAAACTTGTCATTTCAAAACTCACCAATTTTAGATCATCTGCCTAATAGTTACACAGAATTTATTGCCCGTCACCTATCTAACATCCAGATGACGTATCGTGAGGGCGATTTATCCAGTAGTACTTAGCAAAAGAATCGTCTAATCAATGACTTTAATAAACCAAGGATTGTATTTATGGGTAAGATCAATTCAATTTGTGTGTATTGCGGCTCTCAGCCAGGTAGCGATCCAGCTTTTATGAAAGCGGCAAGAACACTTGGCACACAGATAGCTAATGCAAATATCAAACTTATTTATGGCGGTGGCACCTATGGACTTATGGGCGAAGTTGCAGATGGTGTATTAGATGCAGGTGGTGAAGTAACCGGCATTATTCCAAAATTTTTAATTGGCCGTGAAGGCCGCAATGAAGATTTAGATAAACTCACAGAAGTAATTATCACTGAAAACATGCATGAGCGTAAACAAACTATGTTTGAAAGAGCGGATGCATTTGTAACTTTACCAGGCGGTGTTGGCACTTTAGAAGAGATCGTTGAAATTATGACGTGGGCTCAATTAGGCCGCCATAAAAAACCGATAGTTTTTGCCAATGTAAATGATTTTTGGAACACTATGTTTGCGCAATTAGAGGTTATGAAAAAAGCGGGTTTCTTGCATTCTATGGAAAATTTAAAACCAATCATCATTGGTGACGTTTCAAAAATTGTAGAAACCTTATTGGCAGATTAATTATTTTTTCTCTGCTTAAAGGCTGACCAAGAATAAATAGCCAACGCTAACCATATTAGCGAAAATGCCACTAGTTGCGATTTTAAAAACGGCTCATTGAAAACAAATAGGCCATTCAGAAATATCAATGTTGGCGCAATATATTGCATGAGTCCCAATGTAGACAGGCGCAATCGTTTCGCCCCAAATGCGTAAAGAATGAGTGGAATGGCGGTCATTGGACCGCAAGCAATGAGCAATGCAGTATTGCTAATGCCATCAAAGAAATGACCCTCGCCACTTGCTTCGAACCAAAATATAACAGGCAACGCAATGAATGAGAGTATGAGTACCTCAATCAAAAAACCTTGTGTTGGCCCAACATCTACGGTCTTTCTTAAAAAGCCATAGATTGCAAATGATATGGCAAGCGACAAGCTAACCCAAGGAAGCACACCAGTTTGAACAGTAAGTAAAATTACTGCAAATGTTGCCAAGGCAAGAGCAACCAATTGCGGCTTGGTAAACCTGTCTCCTAAAAATATTGCGCCTAGTGAAACACTTATTAGTGGATTAATATAATAACCCAGCGCAGCTTCTATCGTGCGGTCGACAGATATTGCCCAAACATAAATACCCCAATTGAGCGATACAATAGTGGCGGTAATAAATAAGACCCCCATTTTTTTGGGGTCTTTTAATGTTGGCAAAATATCGTTTGTACGACCTAAAATGAAAAGCAATACGCCAGCAATGGGCAATGACCAGAAAGCTCTATGAGCCACAACCTCAATGGCTGAAACATGGTCTAGCAATTTCATAAAGGGCGGCAGGGTTGCGCCCCATAAAAAATAAGCCGAAAATGCATAAATGAACCCAGCACGGGTTTGCTCATTATTATTGTCCATAGGAAACTCAAGCAGTCTGAGAATAAAGAAATATGCAGGCAAATTAATAAACGGTCATTCGCGATACAAGCTCAGCTTATCTATTACCATATGTTAGGCAAGCAAAATTACTCGCGCCATAGCCTAATGTGACTACAATCTTGTCACCCTTACAATTGAGGTAATTGGCAGATTACATGTTGGATTTAATAAGTTTATAATTTATTGAATCGATCAAGGCTTGGAACGACGCATCTATAATATTGTCTGATACGCCAACAGTGGTCCAGCGGTCTCCGTCCTTATTCATGCTTTCGATTAGCACTCTGGTAATCGCTTCTGTACCGCCATTTAATATGCGCACTTTATAGTCCACCAATTCAATATCTTCTATCTGCTCTTGATACTTTCCAAGGTCTTTTCTAATAGCGCGATCTAATGCGTTTACTGGGCCATGTCCTTCAGCAACGGATATGCGTTCTTCACCATCAACGGTCACTTTAACCACGGCTTCTGAAACCGTCGTTATTGCACCAAGTACATTAAAGCGACGCTCGACCTGCACTTTGAACGATTCTACATTAAAGAACTGCTCGACTGTTCCTAATTTACGACGGGCTAATAATTCAAAACTGGCTTCTGCGGCTTCATAGGCATAGCCCCTTGCTTCGCGCTCTTTTACAATCGAAATCAGCGTGTCTAATTTAGGATTTTTCTTATCAACCTTAATTCCTCGACGTGTTAGTAATTCAATAAAGTTAGATTTACCACCTTGGTCAGACACCATCATGCGACGCTGATTGCCGACACTTTCTGGCTCTACATGTTCATAAGAATCTGGTGCTTTCATAATCGCAGATGCATGAATGCCAGCCTTCGTTGCAAAGGCAGAAGAGCCAACATAGGGCGCTTGGTGATATGGCGCTTCGTTTAACAATTCATCAAATTTGTGACTTATGCGCGACAGATTTTTCAGACTGTCTTTAGAAATACCGATTTCAAATCTATCGCTATAGGCTTCTTTAAGCGCCAGTGTTGCAATCACAGAAATAAGATTTGCATTACCGCATCGCTCGCCAATGCCGTTGATAGTACCTTGAATTTGGCGCACACCAGCCTCGACAGCTGCAAAAGAATTTGCCACTGCTTGGTCTGTATCATTGTGTGTGTGAATGCCTAGACTAGCACCTGGAATGCCTGCCGCGATTACAGTTTCTACAATTTGTTTGATTTCAAACGGCTGTGTGCCGCCATTGGTGTCGCACAATACAACCCAACGCGACCCAGCATCATATGCCGCTTTTGCACATTCTAAAGCATATTGCGGATTGGCTTTATAGCCGTCAAAAAAGTGTTCGCAATCCACCAACACTTCACGGCCTGCATTTTTAGCCGCTTCAACAGATGCCGTAATATTCTCAACGTTTTCATCATTGGTGCAGCCCAATGCGATTTTAACATGATAGTCCCAAGCTTTTGCAACAAAACAAATTGCGTCTGTTTTAGCGTCTAACAATCCAGCAATACCCGGGTCATTGGATGCAGAAACGCCAGCGCGTTTTGTCATGCCAAAGCCAACAAAGCTGGCCTTTTTTGTGCGCTTTTTAGAAAAGAATTCTGTGTCTGTTGGGTTAGCACCTGGATACCCGCCTTCAACATAGTCAAGACCTAAATCATCTAGCATGTTGGCAATTGTAATTTTATCCGCAACTGAAAAATCAACACCGGGCGTTTGTTGGCCATCGCGTAGCGTTGTATCAAAAAGGTAGATGCGTTCTTTGTTCATGGTAAGTGTCGCTTTATTTATCTTTGTTCTTTAATTTATCAACTGACCAGTTTTCAGTCGGGTGGTCAGGGTGTTGATAGGATATCATATCTGAAAACATATCTTCTTCTGGTGCGCCTTTAGCAGAAACATAATGTGGTACTTTCGAGATATCATCTACATATGAAACACGAGTATCCGCGCTAAATTGTAATATCGGAGTTACAAGTTCTGGATTGTCTAATGAACCAATAGATACAGCTACCGTACCTTCAAAATCATACGTAAGCGGTGTTCCGCATTCTTCACAAAAGCCGCGCTGTACTTTGCTGGAGCTTTGAAAGTATTTTGGCTCACGATGAACCCAGTTTATGCCCAAACCAGTAACAAGTGGCGCGTATAATCCACCAAATGCTTTTTGACACATACGACAATGGCATATGGTTGCGCGGCCAAACTCTTTGATTTCATATCGCACAGCACCGCATTGGCACCCACCTGTTATTTTTTGGGATGCGCTCATCGCTTCACTTCCCAATTTAAGTGTTCACGCAAGATTGCTCTGCAATCTGCTACAAAAAACATAAAATTGGTGCGGGCTGACTGCCCGACATGTTCTTCACATGTTTTACAGCAATATTGCAGACAAGTTAAATTCATCGCTTCACTTCCCAAGTGGTT
>NVRK02000078.1 GCA_002400845.2 Hyphomicrobiales bacterium | reverse complement strand
ACACTTAAAGCGAAAAAAAATACTCGTAAAGTGAAAATTAAACGAACATGAAACGAAAATTTTATTTATCGATGCAAACATAAACCCATTCGCAAAACCTTCACAATGCCGCAATCACATCCCTTTAATATCTAGTCTAATTTTTCGCTTTCAAATTGTCTGTTTCAATTAATAACAAATCATTATCTTCGTAAATTTTGCGATTGATCTATCAACCAGACAGCGTAAATCTAACAGTTTTATCTTTTACAATCTTGTCTAAATATTCAGCGACCACACGCACTCGTCGTGTATTTTTCATGCTTTCGTGCCAAACAGACCAATAGGCTCGGTTAAGATTTATTTCTGGTAATATGTGAACCAGATCAGATTTATCGCTTGCCATAAAGTCGTGCAACACTCCAATACCAGCACCAGATCGCACTGCCTCAAACTGTCCTACTGCGCTTGAAATTTCTAACGCTGAATTCCAATCTCTTGATATTTCTGCGTTAAAATTCAGCGCTGGGGAAAAAATTAAATCTTCCACATAGCCGACCAATTTATGAAACTTCATCTCGTCTAAGTTTGATGGCGTTCCGTTTTCTTTTACATAGTCATGCGATGCATAAAGACTTAAAGAATAGTCCGTTAATTTACGCGCGCGCAACCTGCCATTGTCTGGACGACCAACCATGACGGCAATATCTGCTTCGCGCTGTGACAATGAAAAGCTTCGCGGAATTGGAACGAGTTGAACTCGCAAATCTGGATATTGCTCGATTAGTCCATGTATGCGTGGCGCTAGAAACGAAATACCAAAACCGTCTGGTGTGCCAATGCGTACCGTACCACTCACACCGCTTTCTGGTTTTCTTATGCGTGAAGTCGCTTCGCGAAATTCATGCTCTATGCGCTCACATGTTGCAAACAGACCAACGCCATCTTCGGTTAGTTCACAGCCTGAAGTGCTTCTAATAATCAGTTGCGCATCAAAAGCTTGTTCTAAAGAAGCTATTCTACGACTAAGCTTTGCCTGACTGACACCCAGTCTATTGGCGGCGCTTAACATTTGCCCTTCTCTAGCGACTGCTAAAAAATATTTAGCATCATCCCAGTTTAGATTGTCCCACTTCATACACTTATACCTATTTTTGCATAGTTGATACTTAATCTTATCTATTTATTTGCAAACAAAGACAAGGTACAAACAGTTAATATTTTCAGACCTGTTTTTTATTAGGAGGCCAAAATGGCATTAATTAAACATTTTATCGGCGGTGAATATGTCGAAGGTACATCGAAACGCACTGGTGATGTATATAACCCATCAACTGGCAGCGTTGACGCTCAAGTAGTATTTGCAAACGCATCTGATTTAGATGCAGCGGTTGAACGTGCGGCAAAAGCGCAACCAGCATGGGCTGCGGTTAACCCACAGCGCCGCGCACGCGTAATGATGAAATATGTAGAGCTTCTACACCGCGACATGGACAAGCTTACAGAAGCATTGTCTCGCGAACATGGTAAAACACTACCAGATGCTAAAGGCGACGTAATTCGCGGCCTTGAAGTTGCTGAATACTGTATTGGTGCACCGCAATTGCTTAAAGGTGAATTCACCGATGGCGCTGGCCCGGGCATTGATATGTATTCAATGAAACAAGCATTGGGTGTTACTGCTGGTATTACGCCGTTTAACTTTCCTGCAATGATCCCAATGTGGATGTTCTGCCCAGCGATTGTTTGCGGCAATGCAATGATTTTAAAACCTTCTGAGCGCAACCCAACTGTTCCAAACATGCTTGCAGAATTGTTGCTTGAAGCGGGCCTTCCAAAAGACATTCTTCAAGTTGTTCATGGTGACAAAGAAGTTGTTGATGCGATTTTAGACAACGAGACTATTCAGTCTGTTGGTTTTGTTGGTTCAACACCAATTGCACAATACATTTATTCTCGCTCTACTGCTAACGGCAAACGTTGTCAGTGCTTTGGCGGCGCTAAAAACCACATGATTATCATGCCTGATGCCGACATGGATCAAGCAGCCGATGCTCTATTGGGTGCTGGTTATGGTGCAGCTGGCGAACGTTGCATGGCGATTTCAGTTGCGGTTCCTGTAACAGATGAAGCTGCTGATCGTTTATTGGAAAAACTAATTCCACGCGTTGAAGCTTTGAAAATCGGACCGTACACATCTGGTAATGATGTTGATTTTGGCCCTGTTATTACGGCTGCTGCTAAAGAAAAAATTCTTGGTCTTGTAGAGAGCGGAATTAAACAAGGTGCAAAACTTGTTGTTGATGGTCGTGACTTTAACCTTCAAGGTTATGAAGATGGCAATTTCGTTGGTGCGCATTTGTTCGACAACGTGACAGCTGACATGGACATTTACAAACAAGAGATCTTTGGCCCAGTGCTATGTACAGTACGTGCTAAAACTTATGAAGACGCACTTGCTTTGACGATGGACAATGAATACGGAAACGGTACTGCAATCTATACAAGAGATGGCGACACCGCACGTAACTTTGCCAACCGTGTAAATGTTGGCATGATTGGTATTAACGTGCCTATTCCTGTGCCATTGGCTTACCATACATTTGGCGGATGGAAAAAATCTGTATTTGGCGACCTAAACCAACACGGTCCTGATGCGTTTAAATTCTACACACGTACAAAAACGGTTACTGCGCGCTGGCCTTCTGGCATTAAAGAAGGTGGCGAATTCTCAATCCCAACAATGGATTAAGTTTCTTTAAGTAAATTGGGAGTTTGCGCTCCCAATGTTTTACAGTGCACAAAAAATTAGCCCGCTCCTTGAAAAAGAAGCGGGCTTTTTTAATGTTTATTACAAACATGAATACAATATTCTATTTGCAATCACTCAATATTATTTGTTGTCGCGTTCATAAATCCAATTATGATCTTCATGGTTTTGGAAACGCCATTTGCGAAGTGGACCAGCCATTACATTTAGATAATAAAGTTCATATCCCCATGGCACGCCGCATGGGTGGTGACCTTTTGGTACCAGCACAACATCATGGTCATGCACTGTCATGGTTTCATCGAGCGAACCATCTTCTGTCCAAACACGCTGATGCGCGTAGCCTTGTGGTGGGTTTAAACGGTGATAATACGTTTCTTCCAAATAGGTCATTCTTGGAAAATCATCTTCGTCATGCCTGTGTGGTGGATAAGACGACCAATTGCCTGATGGGGTAAACACTTCTGTCACCAATAGACTATCAGCAACATCGCGGTCTTCCATAGCAATCACATTGATATGGCGGGTGTTAGCGCCCTTACCGCGTGTTTCTGTATTGATGCCGTCTGGCCCTAAACGTTGTGCTTTGTAATTTCCTTTACCAGGCGCACGACAAACACCAATGGTGCAATCTGTTGTGGCAGTTGCAGACCATTTTGAATCATTTGGCACATATAGACAATGTGGCGGTGTTTTTTCAAACACGTTCATACGATCGCCTAGTTCGCCAAAGTCTTCAGCATAACCTTCACCAGCAGCTCTGATATTTGCTTTGCCTTCAACCATGACCAAAATCACTTCGGTGCTATCAGTTGAAGCGGATACGCTTTCTCCAGCCTTTAATCTATGGGCCGCAAAACCAACATAACCCCACTCCGCAGATTGAGGCGTAATATCGTGAATCTCTCCACTTTCCGCTTTTGGACTAACTAATAGCTTACTCATTGTATTTCCTTATTTTTCTTTTGGGGGATCTTTTGGTTTTTCAACTTCATCGCGAGGATTAAAGTCGAAAAAGAACTGCCAAATACACAAAGCCCCAAGGCCTGCAAATAACATTCCCCACATGGGCGTTCCGTAATAAAACTCGACCACAGTCCAAAAAATGCAAGTTGCTACAATTGCAATTCTTATCCACAAAGGCTTGAAAAACGGGTGTGATAGGTCAAGTAATTTCAACATGGTTGGTTAAATCCTGCGGCATACGCCATTTCCTTTAAAGACTTCAAGCCAAGTGATTGGTACTCAAACGGATTGCGAACATCTGGATCTTGTTCGGCTTCAATAACAAGCCAACCTTCATATCCAGCAGATGCAGCAATTTTTAGCGCAGAAGGAAAATCTACAGCGCCCTCTTTATCACCTGGCACAGTGAACACGCCTTTTCGCACACCTTCAAGAAATGACAAACCTTTTTCGCGAACTTCCTTCATAACATCTGCTCTAATGTTCTTGGCATGAAAATGACCAAGACGGGCCACATGTTTTTTAAGCACCTTTGCAGGGTCACCGCCACCAAA
Organism: Hyphomicrobiales bacterium; assembly: GCA_002400845.2. Classification (GTDB taxonomy): domain Bacteria; phylum Pseudomonadota; class Alphaproteobacteria; order Rhizobiales; family Rhizobiaceae; genus Salaquimonas. The sequence goes on along the minus strand of NVRK02000078.1, from coordinate 4,893 downwards.
CAAACAATGGCCTGTATCGAAGAGCAATTTCATAGATGGCCCAGTATGTTCCATCAACAAATCAATTTCTTCAGGCGTTTCTACAATGGTTCCCATATGGTGATGATAGACCATTGGCAGGCCTTGCACTTCACAATGTTTTGCAACGGCTTCTAGCTTTGCGCCATATTTTGGCCAATCGGCAAGTGGCAAATTTGGCTTATCATTAACTGCTAAATCATCATCGCCATGAATGGCGTTAGACGTTTCACACGCAATACAAACCGTACAGCCCATTGCTTTTAAGCGATCTAAATGCGGTTGAATGGCAATTATTTCTTCTTCAACCGTACGCTCAAGCAGTTCAAGCGAATACCAAGCGGATACAAAGGCCAAGCCATGTGGTTTTAAAACTTTTGCTAATTCTTTTGGATCATGCGGCATTTTATGGCCGTTCTCTATGCCATCAAAACCAATCTTTCCTGCATCGGTTAAACACTCTTCAAGTGTGATGTGAGCGCCAAGTGTTTGATCGTCATCATTAGACCAAGCAATTGGATTAGTGCCGAAACGGATCATAGTGTATTTCTTTCTTTAATTGCTTTTTCATAAGCTTGACGCGCAGTTCTTATTTCATTGCGTGTTGAAACTTCAGGAACAGTAACGTCCCAAAAATGCCCACCATCTGGCGTTGAAGGATATGGGTCTGTGTCTATTACAATCACATAAGGGCCACAGATTTTTGTGCGTTCTTCTAGCGCTTCTTCTAGTTCTGCAATTGTTGAAACTTTAACAGAGGTAGCACCAAGACTTGCGGCATTGGCGGTAAAATCAATCCATTTATCTGTGTTCGTTTTAGAGTGCGCAATCATATTGTTAAACTCTGCACCACCTGTATTCATTTGCAATCTGTTGATACAGCCATAGCCACGATTATCGGTAAGCACGATTGTAAAACTAACATCAAGCATTGCCGCAGTTGCCAATTCAGAATTCGCCATCATGTAACTGCCATCGCCAACCATGCAAATTACATCGCGCTCTGGCTGGGCCATTTTAATGCCCATTGCACCAGCAACTTCATAGCCCATGCATGAATAGCCATATTCCATATGGTAACCACCAGCGCGTGGTGATTTCCAAAGCTTGTGTAATTCACCCGGCATAGTGCCAGCCGCACTCATAACCGTTGTGTCGTTATGTGAGCTACGTTGAACAGCCCCAATCACTTGGCTGTCTGTTGGCAAAGCGGTTTCATCAGAAGGCATGGCACAAAGGGGATCAACCGCAGCAAACCATTCTTGTTTAATTGAAGCTGATATTTGCGAACCTTTATAAACACCAAGCGATTTTGACAAATGTTCCATGCCAATTTTGGCATCCGCTAAAAGCGGTAAAGCGCCACGCTTCATCGCGTCATAAGCAGCAACATTAATGCTGATTAATTGACGCTCTTTATTCGTGAACAAAGTCCAACTGCCAGTAGTGAAATCTTGAAAGCGTGTTCCAATGCCAATCACCACATCTGCATCTGCACAAATAACATTTGCAGCAGCTGTGCCTGTTACACCTACTGACCCCATATTTAAGGGATGGTCCCAAGGCAAGGCAGATTTACCAGCTTGGGATTCAACTACTGGAATATTGTGTTTTTCCGCAAAGCTAATAAGTTCATCACACGCACCTGAAAAATGTACGCCACCACCTGCAACGATTACAGGATTTTTGGCATTAGCAATCACTTTGGTAACTTGCTCTAACTCAAAATCATCCGGTGCAGTTCTACGGAAACGCCATGTGCGAGGCTCAAAAAACCTAGTTGGCCAATCATAAGCTTCTGATTGCACATCTTGACAAAATGCCAACGTCACAGGGCCACAATCTGCTGGGTCTGTCATGGTTGCAAAAGCACGAGGCAATGCTGTTAACAATTGCTCTGGGCGCGTGATGCGATCAAAATATTTACTTACTGGTTTGAAACAATCATTTGCACTGATTGTACCATCGTTAAAATCTTCGATCTGTTGCAATACAGGGTCTGGTCCTCTGTTGGCAAAAACATCGCCTGGAATGAACAAAACTGGCAAACGGTTTACGTGTGCCAACGCCGCCGCCGTTACCATATTGGTAGCACCCGGCCCAATAGAAGACGTTACCGCCATTGCGCGTTTGCGGCCTAATTGTTTGGTATAAGCAATTGCGGCATGCGCCATGGTTTGCTCATTATGACCGCGATATGTTATGAAGTCATCACGCAAACCATGCAGTGCCTCACCAATACCCGATACATTGCCATGTCCAAATATTGCCCAAATACCAGCGATGAATGGATCGCCGTCTTCGTTGTATTGATTACACAAAAAACGAAACATAGCTTGTGCAGCTGTAAGTCTAATTGTAGTCATAGCTATAAATCCTTAATCTGTATTTCTGCCGACTGAAGCACGTGCTTTGTCCCATGTGTCGCAAAGCGCACGATATTTAACAGCCATTGTATCAACAGCTTCAGCATCGCTGATTTCACCTTTGAGCCAAGCTCTAGCACTGTCACCAAAGATCGTACGACCAACCGCAAAACCTTTTACCAACGGTTGCTTAGCGGCAATTGCAAAGCTCTCAAACAGTTCTTGCGCAGGCGCATCTAAGCCCAGCACAACAATGCCTCTGGTATTTGGATCGTTACGACCAATTGCCATACAAGCATTGTCCCAGCCCTCTTGCGTTTTAAGAGGCTCAAGTTTCCACCAATCGGGATAAACCCCTGCATCATAGAATTTTTGTATAATTACTGCTGTCGTTTCATCATCTACAGAACTAACTATGGATGGAATAACTTCTAGCAAGAATTCCAATCTGTTGCGGCGTGCTGATGCATACAAACGTTGAATGGTTTTAATATGATCGTCCCACATTGCTTTGTCGTCCTGTGGGTGACAAAAGCAAAGAACTTTCACAACATTATCTAATGGCCATTCTGATAACCCACCAAAATCAGCGCCAATTGCTGGCTCAAGTGTTAGTGGACGAGAACCAGGCAATTCTACAGGACGACCAATCCAAATGCCTTTTTCTTCTGCTTTGAACAAAGCGTCTTGGCCTAATCTACCATCACATAAAATACCGTAGCCGCTTTTACCTTGTGAAACTTTAACCGTTGCATCTAAGCAAAGTACTTTAAAGGCGCCAATCTTCTTGTCAGTTGCGCCTTCCATTTCTTCAAACTGAAGACGGTGATCGAAAGCAAAAACACGCATCGTTGAATGGTCGTCTTTTCTGTTCGTTGCCCAGTGAATTTGCTCAATTTCTTGGTCTTTACGAAGGGCTGGCTCAATTACGCCACGCTCTAAGAAGAAAGATAACTCTTGCCAGCTTGGATAGGCTGGCGCACAGCCATGACGACTTACAGCAAATGCGCCACAAGCATTTGCGTAGGTAAGTGTTTTGGTCCAATCTTCGCCATCTAACCACCCTTTTAGAAGACCCGACATAAAGCCGTCACCAGCACCAAGTACGTTGAACACTTCGATAGGAAAACCTGGCCCAGACACACCTTCGTCTAATGTATCAGCTACATCACCCGTAAATGCGACTGCACCCATTGGGCCACGTTTGCAAACTAGTGTTGCATTTGAAACGGCACGAACAGCTCTAAGCGCCGCAATTGTATCTGTTGTACCACCAGCAATGTGAAACTCTTCTTCTGTACCAACAATCAAATCAAACAAGTGCAATGTTTGTTGTAGCTTTTGCGTCACATCTTGCGATTCAATGAAACGACTTTCACCATCACCATGCCCCGCTAAGCCCCAAAGGTTAGGACGATAATCAATATCAAGCGCTGTTTGAGAGCCATTTTCTTTAGCAATTCTAAGTGCTTTTAAAACGGCTGCTTCTGTGTTTGGATTAGATAAATGTGTACCAGTTGCAACGACAGAACGTGACGTTTCAATATAGTCTGCATCAATATCGTCTTCGCAAAGCGCCATGTCTGCACAATTTTCACGATAGAAAATTAGAGGGAATTGTTCTTGGTCACGTATGCCCAAAAGCACCAGCGCGGTTAGTCTTTCTGTATCGGTTTTAACACCCTCAACATTCACACCTTCACGTTCCAACTCTTCACGAATGAAACGCCCCATATGTTCATCACCCACACGGGTAATAAGGCCTGATTTCAAACCTAGTCTAGCAGTACCTGCGGCAATGTTTGTTGGAGAGCCACCAATGTATTTTTCAAAGCTTCCCATGTCTTCTAAGCGACCGCCGACTTGACGACCATAAAGATCAACTGAAGAACGACCGATGGTGATAAGATCAAGCTTTTTCATTTATTTATCCAAACTTGAAAGAATATCAGAAACTTTAACAACGCTTTGTGATGCCACTGATTGTGATGCGGCTTCTGCTAAAGCCAAAGCAAGCAAACCGTCATTGCCATCTACTGGCATTGATTTGTTATTTTCGATTGCATCTACGAATAAAGCAATTTCATTTGCATAAGCGGCGGTGTAACGCGACATGAAGAAATCTAGTAATGGCGCATTTGTATAACCGCTTGCTGTTGCTATGGTTACATTGTTTTGTGATGTGTTGTTTGCTGTCACAGCGCCTTTAGAACCATGCACTTCGATGCGCTGATCGTAACCATAAGTGGCGCGTCGCGAATTTGTAATCACAGCCTGTTTGCCTGATGCGGTTTTTAAAATAACATTCACGCTATCATAATCGTCTAGTTTACCAATATCTGGATCAACCAAAACAGAGGCAGAAGCAAATACGGTTTCTACTTCTTCGCCCAGCAACCAACGTGCAATGTCAAAATCGTGAATAGTCATATCACGGAAAATACCGCCTGAACGCTTAATGTACTCAGCAGGCGGAGCGCCCGGATCGCGGCTGGTAATCGTAATCATT
>NVRK02000077.1 GCA_002400845.2 Hyphomicrobiales bacterium | reverse complement strand
TTAGGTTCTTAATTTTTTCAATGTCTTTTACGCCCGGTGATGCTTCTACACCCGATGATAAATCAATTGCTTTTGCGCCTGAAATCTTAAGCGCATTTATTACATTAAATTCGTCTATTCCACCAGAGAGCATATATGGCTTTGCTGAGACAAATTTGGATAAGAGTTTCCAATCAAACGAGACACCATTACCGCCTGGTAGCTGCGAATCTTTTGGTGCTTTTGCATCAAATAAAAACTTATCTACCCCATCTGCATAGACATTGGATTTTTGCAGGTCTGCGTCATCTGTTATTGCAAAGGCCTTAACGACCTTTATCCCGTATCGTTTTCTAACTTCCAAACAACGCTCAATCGTTTCAGACCCATGCAGCTGAATAAAATCTGGCTTCATTGCTTCTACAATTTGATCCAGTAACTCATCTGTAGCATTTACAGTAACAGCGACTTTTTTTAGAGCCGAGCCTGCAAAGTTAGACAATTTATTTGCTTGTAACACAGAAACATTACGCGGACTTTTTTCAAAAAAGATTAGGCCCATATAATCTGCCCCGCCTGAAATAACGGCAGATACAGATTCTATGGTCGAAAGACCGCAAATTTTTATTTCTGTTTGAGACATTTTATTCACTGAATGAAATGGAGAGACAATTGAAGCGTGTATATTATTCAAGTGCCATGAAATCATTGCTGAGTCTACAAGCTATTGTAATCGTTAAGGTAGAATCTAAATCTGAATAGGTGTTTTCAACCCAGTTCGACCGCGTGTAGGCGCGCACCATTTGTGCGGAGCCAAGATTTTTGCAATTCCATGTCTGGGCAAATATCACGAACATGGTTCCAAAATCTATCTGAATGATTCATTTCTCGTAGGTGAGCGACTTCATGGGCAGCCAAATAATCTAATACCTCTGGTGGGGCCATAATAATGCGCCACGAAAATGAAAGCGTTCTAGTAGTGGAACAAGAACCCCAGCGACTTGTCGTATCGGTTATGCGGATAGATTTAGCACTAACGCCCAATACTTTTGAATATCGGCTAACTGCGTCGTTTAATTGAAGACGAGCTTGCTTCTTCATAAATGTTTCGACTTTGCGAGGAATATGTTCTGGTTCACCTGGAACCAATATACATTGTTCGCCAGCGACTTCTTTAATTTCAACAATGCCGCGCAGTCGGTCTAAATGAATAATTCTATGGTCAACGCCAAGAAACGGAATGGTTGCGCCTTCACCTGCTTGAACAGCTTTTGGCAATCTCGCTCTTTTAGCTGCTACCCAATTTTTGTTACGCTCTAAAAAATCATCTAATTGCTTGCCATCCACATGCGGTGGCATGGTTACTTTTAAAGATTTACCTCCCGGTACTAATCTCAACGTTAATCTTGTCGACCTAGGATTTTCTGTCACTTTAACGGGTATGCGCTCGCCATCAATTTCTAGATGTCGTTGCCAAGAATTCATGGCGTTTTTAGAAGGCTTTTTGATGCCAAAATTTTTGAACAGTTTAAGTGCCATATATTCGCAATCAGTCCACTAATAATCTTAGATGCAAGTTATTTTAATTGATTCTACACCATTTGGTCAAAGCAAGGCAATTATTGATTATAAATAGCAAAAGGCCCGCGTCGTAAAATTACAATGCAGGCCTTAAAGGAGGGCGTTATAAAAAAATACTTATTTAATTTTAGGAACTGTTTTCGGTTTTTTATCAGAGTTCTTAGAAGTTTTGCCTGAACGTGCATCCATAAAAGAATTGAATTCTTCTTTATCTTTTGCCCGGCGTAACTCACGTAAATGCGAATCAAATTCGCGACGCGTTTCTTCTAGTTTTCTGCGCTCTTCTTCTAGACGCGCAATTTCTACCTCGCGCCAATCATCAAATGCTGCATTGCCTGTACTAGTGCCTGTACGCGCGTTTGAATTAGAAAAGCCTGCAGATCTACCACATGATCTAAACGTATCCGTCATGGAATCCGTGGCACGGTTTACATCGTTTTTAATGCCATCAAGACGATCGCCCCATAATATATAGGCGATCATTGCCATGCCCAAAGGCCAAAAAATCATAAAGCCAATAATCATCATGGCTATGGTTGCTGGTGTCCAAGCTGGTTTGATTAACGCTTGTGTAAAGCTATTAGCCTTTGAACGGTTTGTATCGTGTGTATTTTCATAAGTCGTATTCATTTAGTGCCCCTAATAAATAGCAAACGTGTTCGCGCTAAGAATTATAAATTCTAGCGAAATGGACCGTTTTAAGTTTTAGTTATGCTCTTTAAGTAGGTACGCTAAGTTGAAAATTCAAGATTAGCGGCCAAATATAACTGGCATTTTAAACGTTTAAGGCTTCTTCGATTTGGGCAACGATTTTCTCCGCAGCAACTTTTTGATCTGTCGCAGCAACTATTGGACGTCCAACCACTAAGTGCGAAGCGCCAGATTTTATGGCTTTTGCCGGCGTCATAACCCGTTTTTGGTCGCCAATATCTGCCCCTGCTGGTCTAATGCCTGGCGTAACAATTGCCATATCTGGACCAACAATTGAGCGGATTTTTGTGGCTTCTTGGGCCGAACAAACTATACCACCCATGTTTGAATTTTTTGCATCAACCGCTCTGGCTAAAACCAGATCTATAGCACTTTTTGCGTAACCAGCATCTTTAAGATCATCATCATCCATTGAGGTAAGAACCGTTACGCCAAGAATACAAAGCGACGAACCGCTAGAAGCTTTAACCGCAGCACGCATGCATTTTGGATATGCATGCACCGTTAACATGTCCAAACCCAGCACCACTGCATTGGCAACTGATTTTTCTATCGTTGCATCAATGTCTAATAATTTCATGTCTAAGAAAACTTGTTTGCCTTCTGCCTTTAATTCTTTGGCTAATTCTATGCCGCCAGCCAAAGCCAATTGAAATCCAATTTTATAAAACGAAACACTGTCGCCTAGTGTATTTATAACCACGCGCGCCTCTGCCACTGTTGGCAAATCGAGTGCTACAATTAAACGAGATTTTGCATTTGTTGGTTTAGACATGAGAGCTCCTATCTTTTAAAAGATTGACAAAAAACTGTCGAAAAAATGCCAAAAGCTTTGCCAATATTTTATTGATCCCTAAACGAGTAAGGTAGATTTTTCAACCAATGACTTAACAGCAATGGATAGCATTTTGGCTTGGCGCTCATTGCTTAATTTGTCTTGGTCATCAAAAGCAGAAAATGCATTGCTAACCCCAAGCTGTTCGCTAAGCACCAACATTTTTAATCGAACAAGAATATCACGCATATGAGAAAGGCTTGAAATGCCGCCCATGCCGCCAGGCGAAGCAGAAGCAATTAAGGCAACTTTATTTGCAAAAGGTGATGCAGCATTGCCTTTTATTTCTTTTACGCGGCTGATCCAATCGATCGTATTTTTCATCAATGGCGAGATTGAGCCATTATACTCTGGACCAACAAATAATATTCCGTTTTGAGTTTGAAATAATTCTGCCAATTTCACTGCATGTTTCGGGATACCTTTTGAAGCTTCCAAATCCCCATCGTAAAGTGGCAATTCATAATCAGACAAAGATATACGCGTAACTTCGCATTCTGTTAGTGCAAGTTCGCCCACAAATGCATCGACCAGTTTTGTATTCACTGAACCTGATCTAATAGACCCTGAAAAAACTAATATTTTTGGTCGACCCATTATTTGACACTTTCATATATCCAAAATCTTGCTGGCGGAATATTGGCTAAAACCCATTTTGTAGGTCGCGCTTTAAATACATTTTCTTTTTCGGGCACCGGTGCTTTTGGACCATAACATAATTGAACAAATGGCCCCTCATTCGCAACCCACTCTAGGGCACCCGATACTAATTTTTGACGTTCGTCTTTTGCAAAATTAAGCAATGGAATACCAGATAGTATCGCGCCAAATTTTTGGCCTTTAAGGTCTTTTAAAGTTTCATCTAAATTGAAAGCATCGCCTTCAATGAAGTTTACTTCTGGAAATTCTTTGCGTAAGTGCGTGCAAAATTCTGGATCAAATTCAACAGAAACAATGCGTTTAGGGTCGTAGCCCATTTCAAGCATCATCGCCGTAATCACACCCGTACCTGGGCCTAATTCCAGAATTGGAAGATCACCTTCTGGTATTTGCTGAACCATTAATTTTGCAGCAGCACGACCAGTTGGCTTAATAGAACCAACAGTTTTTGGTTCTTTAATCCAGCCTTTGATAAACCTTAAATCATCAGCCATGCTTTTGGCTATTTTTTTAGAATGTAATTTCAAAAGTTACTCCACACTTACTTAAAATTACAGATGTTACTCTGCAAAACCATCTAAAAAGTTTTTCATTCTAGAAAAAAACCCACTTGATTCTGGATTGTTATTTTCTGAAGAAAGTTGTTCAAATTCCTGCAATAATTCTCGTTGCTTTTTGCTCAAATTTTGCGGCGTTTCTGTAACAATTTGAATATAGAGATCTCCTCTATCTTTAGACCTCATTACAGGCATGCCTTTACTCTTTAAGCGAAACTGTTTTCCAGTTTGTGTTCCTTCTGGCACCTTAACACGTGATTTTGTTCCGTCCAAGGTTCCAACTTCTAATTGCCCACCTAAAGCTGCTGTTGTTAACGAAACTGGGATTCTGCAAAACAAATCTGCGCCATCACGTTGGAAAAATTCATGGCTGTTTACAGATATGAAAATATATAGATCACCGGTTGGGCCACCTCTGGCTCCTGCTTCACCCTCGCCTGATAAACGAATGCGAACGCCGTCTTCTATGCCTTCAGGAATGTTTACACTTAAAGAACGCTCTTTGGTTACGCGCCCTTGACCAGAACACGATGGACAAGGGTCTGAAATTACTTCGCCGCGCCCTTGGCAGGCTGGGCATGCGCGTTCAATTGAGAAAAAGCCTTGTGCCGCACGCACTCTGCCTGCTCCACCACAGGTAGAACATGTTTTTGGCTGTGAACCAGGTTTTGAGCCATCCCCTTCACACGTTTCACACGTTACAGCGGTTGGCACATCTATTTGTGCATTTTTGCCTTCAAATGCTTCTTCTAGCGAAATTTCCATGTTGTAACGAAGATCCGCGCCACGTTCACGGCCACCTGTGCCACGACGACCACCGCTTGCGCGACCGCCCATCATTTCACCAAAAATATCTTCAAATATATCTGAGAATCCACCAGCGCCGCCGCCACTAAAACCGCCGCCGCCGCCATTTTGTTCAAATGCCGCGTGACCATATTGATCGTAGGCCGCGCGTTTTTGAGGGTTTTTTAAAATTTCATAAGCTTCATTCAGCTCTTTGAATTTTCCTTCGGCTGACTTGTCGTCAGGATTTTTATCAGGATGATATTTCATCGCCATTTTACGGAAAGCGCTTTTCAGTGCTTTCTCATCAGCGCCCTGCTGAACGCCTAATGTTTCGTAATAATCTGGCTTAGACATTTTATAGCCCGTCTGGTTTGTTATTTTTTAAAAAAAGGCTCCTTAAAATTCTGCACGTAAAAGCACAGAACATAAAAGGAGCCTTAATTACATAAGATTAAGCAGACTTTTTATCGTCGTCTTCGTTGATTTCTTCAAAATCAGCGTCCACAACATCTTCTTCAGCGTCATCTCTTGCGGCATCCGAGGCTGCGTCTGCCGATGCGGCTTCTTCTTGAGAAGCCTCGTAGATTGCTGCGCCCATTGCCATGGTAGCATTGCTCAACTCTTCAGTTTTAGACTTGATGTTCACTGGATCATCAGTTTCAAGTGCTTCTTGAAGATCTGCAATTGCAAGATCGATATTGTCTTTTTCTTTATCGCCAACTTTATCGCCATGCTCTTTCAAAGATTGCTCAGCAGCATGGATCATTGATTCTGCTTGGTTCTTCGCTTCCACACCATCACGTTTTTGGCGATCGCTATCAGCGTTTTCTTCAGCATCTACAACCATTTGCTCAATCTCTTCATCTGACAAACCGCCAGATGCTTTAATAGAAATTTTCTGCTCTTTGCCCGTACCTTTGTCTGTTGCTGTCACATTAACAATGCCGTTGGCATCAATATCAAAAGCAACATCAACTTGAGGAACACCGCGCGGCGCTGGAGGAATACCCACAAGATCAAACTGACCTAGCATTTTGTTATCAGCCGCCATTTCACGTTCACCTTGTGAAACGCGAATTGTAACTGCTGATTGGTTGTCTTCTGCGGTTGAGAAAACTTGAGATTTTTTCGTAGGGATCGTTGTATTGCGATCGATCAGGCGTGTAAACACACCACCCAATGTTTCGATACCCAAAGACAATGGCGTAACATCAAGAAGAAGAACGTCTTTAACATCGCCTTGCAATACGCCAGCTTGAATAGCCGCACCCATTGCAACAACCTCATCAGGGTTCACACCCTTATGCGGCTCTTTGCCGAAGAATTCTTTAACAATTTCTTGAATCTTAGGCATGCGTGTCATGCCGCCAACCAAAACTACTTCATCAATTTCTGCCGTTTTAATACCAGCGTCTTTAAGAGCGGCTTTCATCGGACCAATTGTGCGTTTTACAAAATCTTCAACAAGTGTTTCAAATTTTGCTCTTGTTAGCTTCATGGTCAAGTGTTTTGGGCCAGAACTATCAGCAGTAATATAAGGTAGGTTTATCTCAGTTTGAGATGTTGAAGACAATTCAATCTTCGCTTTTTCAGCTGCTTCTTTTAAACGCTGTAGTGCCATTGGATCTTTTTTCAGATCAACACCATGCTCAGCTTTAAATTCTTTGGCAAAATATTCTACCAAACGCATATCAAAATCTTCACCACCAAGCATTGTATCGCCATTGGTAGATTTAACTTCAAAAACGCCATCGCCGATTTCTAGGATAGACACATCAAATGTACCACCGCCCAAATCGTAAACAGCAATTGTGCCGCCTTCTGTTTTATCAAGACCATAAGCCAATGCCGCTGCAGTTGGCTCGTTGATAATACGAAGCACTTCAAGACCGGCAATTTTACCAGCATCTTTTGTTGCTTGACGTTGAGCATCGTTAAAATACGCAGGAACTGTAATAACAGCCTGTTCAACAGTTTCACCAAGATAGGCTTCTGCTGTTTCTTTCATTTTTTGCAAAATCATTGCAGAAATTTGTGACGGTGAATGTTTTTCACCACCTGCTTCTACCCAAGCATCGCCATTGTCGGCTTTGACGATTTTATATGAAACAAGTGCCTGGTCTTTTTTAACTGCTTTATCGTCAAAACGACGGCCAATAAGGCGCTTAACAGCAAAAAGTGTGTTTGTTGGGTTTGTTACAGCTTGGCGTTTTGCTGGCTGTCCAACCAAACGCTCGCCATTTTCACCAAAAGCAACCATAGAAGGCGTTGTACGCGCGCCTTCTGAGTTTTCAATTACTTTTGCTTCTTTGCCGTCCATGACAGCAACACATGAATTGGTCGTGCCAAGGTCGATACCAATAACTTTAGCCATATGCATTCTCCTGTTAGCGAACTACCTTAACCCGCAAAGCCAATTAGCGGCATTTTGTGGTAGAACCTTATTTGGATTAAAATTTTCTCTTATACGTGTGTTTTACACCAATGTATTTAGAGTGTTGCGGCGTATATAAGGAGGCCTTGCGCTCCCTGCAAGGATTGATTCTATGAATCTGCCATGTTTTGTAGTTTTTTTTGAAAAAAGGGCAAAAACAACCTAAATTCATCGATTTTTTTGAGTTATAACCCAATTTAACCAATAAACGCAGGAACGAACCACACATGCAAACTCTAGAAAATGGAACGATTTGGCTTCCTGAGTTTTTTGATCGAAAAGCTCAAGAAAATCTGGTTGAAATCATTCGAAAAACTGTTGCTGTTGCTCCGCTCTACACACCCAAAATGCCAAAAACCGGAAAACCAATGAGTGTTCGTATAACAAATTGCGGTGAACTTGGCTGGGTAACAGATAAAGAAAATGGCTATCGTTATCAATCTACACACCCAGTGACGGGCAAACAATGGCCCAAAATTCCTGATATATTGAAAACGCTTTGGGAAGAGTTGTCTGACTACCCTGCCCCAGCAGAAGCCTGCCTTATAAATTTTTATGATGAACATGCAAAAATGGGCATGCATCAAGATAGAGATGAGAGTAATTTAAACGCCCCTGTCATATCTGTCTCATTGGGCGATGCTTGTTTGTTTCGAATTGGTGGCACAACACGCGGTGGCAAAACAACGTCTTTTAAATTGCAAAGTGGTGACGTGGTAATATTAGGCGGTCCAGCAAGAATGGCATTTCATGGCGTTGATAAAATCTATCCAAACACCTCGACACTCTTAAAAAAGACTGGCCGAATCAATTTAACGCTTAGACGCGTGACTTGATAAGTCTCGTCTCCTAAACATTGATCTTACGCAAATTGCGTTGAATGTTCTAAATCTGTGCGAGGTTGATTTAAGAAAATATAATTCACCAGCGCCACTGTAAGTCCAGCAACGCCAGCACCTGCAATAACATCTACCAAATAATGATTTGCCTGCGATAATGCGCTCACACACATGAGTAAATTCACCACCAAAAATGGATAGCGTAAATAGGGAATTGACCAAGTTGCCCATATTAACAAACATGCGGTTCCAGCATGAACAGAAGGGAATACTACAATGCCTGCGGCTTCTTTTAAGGTAAGTATAAAATTTGGATCCGCTCTGACCGCGTTAAATTGTCCTAAGGAAAAATACCCAAATTTAGTTACGATATTTGGAAAGTCGCTGGGCACAATATTATAATAAGAATATGTGCCAAGGGCTGGGTACCAAATACAAATGATACAAGAGATAAAACACAAGATTGCATAAGCAGCAACGAAAGCCACACCTCGCAAGGGCATTTTGAACAAACAAAGCAATACCGGCATGAAGACCAATTGCACCATGAATGTATTGTAGCAAAAATCTAAAATTGCCGCGATTGTTGGGTGGCTATCGACCCATGTAATAAATAGCTTCCAATCGAACCCCAATGCCACATCCATGCCAGCTAACCGCGCATCTGCCAATGGTAAATTTAACGCCGTCGATAGATAAGTCGCCATTAATATTGTCGGGGTAAGTAAAACTCCTACCGCCATAGATTCTAGAGCAATTGCAGTACGATCAAATCCTCGCCAACCAAAAATAGCAGCGCTGACATATAATACAGCAGGGGTAACGTATAAAATTTGAAACGAACCATAGTCGATTGACATGGGACTTAGCCAATCTAGGCCCATAATCACCACATAGGACAAAACGACAAGAAACCATAATTTTGCCCTTTGTATTTTATGTTTTGGAAAACATGCGTCATACAATTTGTATAAACAGCTGATTATCATTTTGAAGAACCCTATCCGTAATAGGGATAGAATAGATATCAAAGATTAATTTTAACTAAAGTTTTCTCAGTGCGACTTTTTCAATCAAATGATCCGCGCCTTTTCTAAGCACTAGGTCAGCACGGGGTCTGGTTGGCTTGATATTATTGTGAAGATTTACCAGATTGATATTGTCCCAAAGATCTTGAGCAATTTGCAATGCCTCATCATGGCTAACTTTTGAATATTTATGAAAGAAAGAAGACGGATTGGTAAATGCAGTAATGCGCAAACGCATGAAACGATCAATGTACCATTGTTCAATCTCTTTTTCATCCGCATCAATGTAAATTGAAAAATCAAAATAGTCAGAAACGAATGGAACAGCTCTACCATCCTTAGGCATTTCACGCGATTGTAGCACGTTAATACCCTCGAAAATTAAAATGTCTGGCTGCTCAATCGAAATAAATTCATTGGGCTTAACATCGTAAGTTAAATGAGAATAAACGGGTGCTTTAACACTTTTTTTGCCTGCTTTTATTTGTGATAAAAATTTTAAAACAGCGCCAACATCATAGCTTTCAGGAAAACCTTTTTTGTTCATAATGCCTTGCTTTTCTAGCTCTGAATTTGGCAATAAAAATCCGTCTGTCGTTACCAAATCTACTTTTGGGCTAGACGGCCATCTTTGCAAAAGTTCGCGCAATAATCTTGCAGTCGTCGATTTACCAACCGCAACAGAACCAGCGACCCCAATAACAAAGGGTGTTTGGCTATGGCCTAGTGATAAAAAGCTTCGTCTTTGTTGAAACATGCTTTGACTGGCTTCAACATGAGCAGATAAAAGACGTGAAAGTGAAAGATAAATCCTTCTCACTTCTTCCAAATTAACGGGGTCGTTTAAGGATCGAAGGTGATCGACCTCTTTTGCGCTTAAAGTAAGCGGTGTATCGGCTTTAAACTTTGACCAAGCATCCGTATCGAAGACCATATAAGGCGACATGTGATCGCTGCCAGAATCATCTAAATTATGATCCCAAAACGCACCCGCTTTTTGCAGTTTAGTAATATTGTCCTGCTTTTGTTGTTGTTCTACGCTCATAAAATTATTTCTTATAAATCATTATTTTCTTTTGGGCGCAGGGCGAGCTGGC
>NVRK02000076.1 GCA_002400845.2 Hyphomicrobiales bacterium | reverse complement strand
CTTTCAAAGGTGCTTGCCTTGCAAACACAAATCACTTACATCAAATAGCGAGCGTTAAGCTCATTGAGTTGCAAAACTCACTTAACATTTCCGATCAACCACCCGCGTTCGTTTGCGGGACTGGATAAGGCCTATAGGTCTAGAGGAGCTTGCCCCCAATGAATGATATTGCGGCCGCCCAAATTACCCTTACATTTCCCGATGGCAATTCACGTGAATACGATGCTGGCGTAACAGGTTTGCAAGTTGCAGAATCTATCGCAAAATCTCTTGCTAAGAAATCTGTTGCCTATGCTTTAGATGGCGAATTACGCGATATTGTTGACCCAATTGAAACAAGCGGTGCGCTTGAATTGGTCATGCGCAGCGATGAACGTGCACTTGAACTTATTCGCCACGATTGTGCCCACGTAATGGCAGAAGCCGTGCAAGAATTATGGCCAGAAACACAAGTGACCATTGGCCCTGTAATTGAAAACGGTTTCTACTATGATTTTGCCAGAGACGAGCCATTTACTGCTGAAGAGCTAATCACCATCGAAAAAAAGATGCGTCAAATTATTGGTCGCAACGAAAAATTCACCAAAGAAGTTTGGGCGCGTGAAGATGCAATAGCGCATTTTGAAAAGCTTGGCGAAAAATACAAAATCGAATTGGTAGATGCCATTCCAGAAGGCGAAAGCATAAAAATGTATAGCCAAGGCAAATGGATGGACATGTGCCGTGGCCCGCACATGCGCTCGACCAACGACATTGGTACATCGTTCAAATTGATGAGCGTTGCTGGCGCGTATTGGCGCGGCGACAGCGACAATACAATGCTTACCCGTATTTATGGCACAGCATGGGCTGACGATAAGCAACTTAAACAATATTTGTTTATGCTTGAAGAAGCGCAAAAACGTGACCACCGTAAACTGGGCCGCGAAATGGATTTATTCCACTTTCAAGAAGAAGGTCCAGGCGTTGTATTTTGGCATGCTAAAGGCTGGCGTGTATTCCAAAGTTTGGTAAATTACATGCGCCGCCGTTTGGACGGTGTGTACGAAGAAGTGAACGCGCCGCAAGTGCTAGATAAAGCAATGTGGGAAACATCTGGCCACTGGGAGTGGTACCATGAGAATATGTTTACTACCGAGACAGAAGATGGTCGTGTATTCGCATTAAAACCGATGAACTGTCCGGGCCATGTTGCGATTTTCAAACATGGTTTGAAATCGTATCGTGACTTGCCAGTGAGATATGCAGAGTTTGGTACTGTGCACCGTTATGAGCCATCTGGAGCTCTGCACGGACTTATGCGCGTGCGTGGGTTTACCCAAGATGATGCACACGTATTTTGTACCGAAGATCAACTGGCGCAAGAATGTCTTCGCATCAATGATTTAATTTTGTCGGTCTATGAAGATTTCGGTTTTGCAGAAGTTGAAGTATTGCTGTCTACGCGTCCTGAAAAAAGGGTTGGCGATGATGCTTCTTGGGATCATGCCGAAGAAGTTATGCACAAAGTTCTGAAGCAAATTGAAGAGCAATCAGGTGGTAAAATCAAAGTTGGTATCAATGAGGGCGAGGGCGCTTTTTACGGTCCAAAATTTGAGTATGTCTTAAAAGATGCAATCGGTCGTTCTTGGCAGTGTGGCACAACACAGGTTGATTTCAATTTGCCAGAACGCTTCAACGCTTTTTACATCGACAGCAATTCGGAAAAAGTGAAACCAGTAATGGTGCACCGCGCGATATGTGGTTCTATGGAACGCTTCTTAGGCATCTTGATCGAAAACTTTGCAGGGCGTTTTCCGCTATGGCTAGCACCGCATCAAGTTGTGGTTGCTTCCATTACAGAGGGCGCAAATGCCTATACGCAGGAAGTGACAGCAAAACTAAAAGCTGCTGGTCTTATTGCCACGAGCGATATTCGCAACGAAAAAATCAATTACAAAGTACGTGAGCATTCGGTTGCTAAAGTACCAGTGATTATGGTTTGCGGTGAACGCGAGGCGCAAGAGGGATCGGTAAATATTCGCCGTCTGGGTTCAAAAGCAACAACTTCCATGAACTTAGACGATGCAATTGCAT
Source organism: Hyphomicrobiales bacterium (assembly GCA_002400845.2). Taxonomy (GTDB): domain Bacteria; phylum Pseudomonadota; class Alphaproteobacteria; order Rhizobiales; family Rhizobiaceae; genus Salaquimonas. The sequence goes on along the minus strand of NVRK02000076.1, from coordinate 13,893 downwards.
CGCTGCTTGAAGAAGCAATGCCGCCTGATTTAAAGCGTCTAAAAAATGCATAATATAATGGAGATGGCAGGGTTATTTATCCTGCCATTTTTTATTTATCTAGGGCTAATAAACCTTTTTACATACGCAATATTTGGTTGGGATAAATATCGCTCAATAAAAAATGCTTGGCGCGTCTCAGAAAATTCTTTGTTGCTATTGGCTTTTATGGGTGGGTCACCTGCCATGCTGCTAGGGCAAAAGTTCTTGCGTCACAAAACGTACAAGCAACCTTTCAAAACGTATCTCTTAATAATTGTTTTTGTGCAGATAATTGCTATTGGCTTTTTTATTTATAAATACATTTTATTAAGTGTTTTTGCCGCATAGCTTTGAGTATATGACGTGTGCATAATAACTGTATTGGTTGATGAGTTAACCGCGCAAATATCAGGAGTGTCTCATGACTTTAATTGCAAAAATACTTCCTACAATTTTAACTGCCGTCATAATTTGCTTTGCATCAATGCAAATTACTTTTGCGAATGACTTTAAAATAGCAGACCTTGAAATAAGGCACCCCCATGCACAAGCGCCATTTAATAATGCGCGTGTGACAGGGGGATATATCACAATCATAAATAATGGCTCGACAGCTGATAAATTGATTGCAGTAAAAGTTGAGTTTGCTGAAAAAGCAGAAATCCATGAAATGAAAATGGAAAACGATATAATGAAAATGCGTGCGTTAGAAGGTGGTCTTTCAATTCCAGCAAACCAAACTACTTCACTCAGCTCTGGGGCTAATCACATTATGTTTACCGGGTTGAAAGAAAAACTGAACGATGGTGATAAGCGCAAAGCCATTTTAGTGTTTGAAAAAGCTGGTGAGATTGAAATCAGCTTTTCATTTGAAACTTTGATGAAAATTAAAATGCGGACCAAGAAAAATAGCATGAAGATGAAAGCTAAGGATCATAGCGAGATGATTAAAAGCGAAATAATTAAGAACGATATGGACCACAAGATAATGGATCATAAAAATATGGATAAAACCAAGCACAATTAGGCGTCTTATTATAGTAATATAAAAATCAAATCGCTAGCATTTGAGTTGGCGATTTAAACTTCTCCATCGGTTTCAATATTAACAATATTGCCACAATGTTTGCAATGTGATGCATCTGGGTCATGTTGTTTCAAACCGCAATGTTTACATTTGTGTTCAATTTTGTGAGGGCGAAATATTTGTTGAACGAGCCTCAAGAATAAAGCAACACCAAATACCATTATCAAAATGGTCAGCACTCGGCCCAAATCATCTTGTAATATTATATCGCCATAGCCTGTTGTTGTTAGCGTGGTGACGGTAAAATAAAGCGCATCGATATAGCTGTTAATATTAGGGTTAATTCTCGCTTCTAAAACCCACACGATTGACGTAACGATAAAGACAAATACTATTAAATTTGTAGCCGCAGTAACAACGCGCTCATTTTTACGGAACCATTTTGACAGTCTGCGAAGCTCTTTAATAGTATGGTAAGAATGTAAAAATCTAAGGGTACGCAATATGCGCAAGAAGCCAATGTTTTTAAATAGCAATGGCGCAAATAAGGACAGTATGACGATAAGATCTAGCGCAGCATATAATTTTTGGCCAAGTGTTTTTCGCTCATTCAATACCCAATGACGTGCGCTAAATTCAGCGAGTAATATTACCCCTAACGTTATGTCGATGGCTATTATAGTGTTTGAAAGCTCAATTGTTGCGGTCGCTAAGAAATATGCAATCAACGTCATATCAAATATGAAAAGACCCCAGCGAAAAGAACGCGGTCCATTTGCATTACTCGTATAGAGCCGTTTAATTTTCTTTTTTAATTCGTTCAATACCCACGCCCCAATTTGCGATTGTTATTTTGGTATATCTTTATTCTAAATTATTGCGCAATAACTTCAACATCTTGGTCAAGACCAGCTTTAACCAGAAAATCTAATGAATAAATTGTATCGTCATTTTTTGCAATCGCAGAATACGAACCTTCTGACAATACAATATTTGGAAATGCGCTTGTGCTTTCTGAAATTAGATCACCACTTTCGTTGAACACAGACCACCGTGTGTTTGCCAACGCATCACTGCCTGTTTCGCGAACCAGTCTAAGGGTTATCCTTGCAGCTCTGTGAACCAATTCGCCATTGGTAACTTTGCCAGCACGCACACGTAAGTCGGCCCTGACCTCAGCATTTAACATGCCAAATTTAGAGACAACATGATACGTGCCAGCTGGAAAAGGAATGATTTTGTTAGGCAAAACGCTGCGCGCTATTAAACGTCTATTGCCGCGATTATCAATTTTTTGTTCATAAATATCAAATCGCAATAAGCTTTTTGGAATTGGAATATTTTCACCCGCAACGGCTGAAAGCGATAATCCCCCAGCATTAAATATAAAGGGTTCAGACACATCATCTTTTGAAATTTCAATTTTACGAATTGCGCTTGCGTGCCCATAGGCGGCATGAACCATGTAAACGCCAGGAGACATGTTAAAGCTACTATTACTATCAGCAGATTTAGCCAAGAGCGGAAACTTTCCATCCTCGCCTATATTTGTACTAAATATTCGCCACTCGATTCCATTAACAATAGGAGGGCCATCCTTAATCAACATTGCTTTAAATGTAATGCGCAAGGTTGGCGATGTATTTTTGCTTTGTGCAAAAGAAGTAGTTGAAACTAATATGCCAGTAAGCATTGCCCACAACGTAAAACAAAGTGCAAAACAAAATATTTTTGTTGTTGAATTTATGTAAGTGGCCAATTTTTTAATACCTTTTAAAAACAACATAACAGCTACAATATTAATCAGTATTAGGCAATAAAGCTAAAATTCACAGCACAGCAATATTGAGTTGTTGTATAACTAATTATAGGCATACTGTTATTGAATTGGTTTTTATTGACTTGAAGTGTGTTTGATACCATTTAACAATTATATTCTATTTATAAAGTTTGGAGAAAACGTGTCGATAAATAATTCTCGTCAAGAACGAAATGAAGAAGTTCTAAATTTTCTAAAAACGCGACGTTCCGTTCCTTCAAAAATGATGAGTGGCCCAGCACCGACAAAATCAGAAATTGAAGAAATGTTGTTAATTGCAAGCCGTGTTCCAGATCACGGAAAATTAACACCTTGGCGTTTTGTTATTTATTCAGATACTGCAAAGACACGCATGAATGAAAATGTGCATGCAAGGGCTTTGGTATTAAACCCAACGCTTAATGATGACATGCAAGATGTTGAACGCAATCGATTTCCACTAAGTCAGGCAATTGTCGGTATTTTTTCAACGCCAAAACAGCATCCAAAAGTGCCCATTTGGGAACAAGAATTATCGGCAGGCGCTTGTGCGATGAATTTTTTAATCGCCGCCAATGCCTGTGGTTATGATGCCCAATGGTTTACAGGTTGGTATGCATCTGACGATGAGTTGACTAATGGATTTGATTTGAAGTCTGGTGAGCGCATTGCTGGTTTTATACACATAGGCACAAGAGACATGCCGAAGTCTGAAAGGCCTCGACCAAAACTTTCTGATATTTCTTCAACTATGGAATCTTGAAATGCATTATGCCCCCGATAAAAGAGATCACGGATTTAAGCACGATCCGTTAAAAGCGATTGTTGCACCAAGGCCCATTGGTTGGATCTCGACGCTTTCAAAAAGTGGCATTGCAAATATAGCCCCTTATAGTTTTTTCAATGCGATTGCGTCCTCTCCAGATATGGTTTGTTTTTCCTCTGGTGGCATGAAAGACAGCGCTCAAAATATTAAAGACACTGGCGAGTTTGTTTGCAACTACGTTTCACAATCTTTAACGCAGAAAATGGTACACACTTCAATAGATGCGCCACATGATGTTAGCGAATTTGAATTGGCTGAACTTGAGTTCGAAGCCAGCAAAGTTGTTGCGCCTGCGCGTGTTAAAGAAACACCTGCTGCACTTGAATGTAAATTGGCAGATATTATTCAGGTTAAAAATGCAGCAGGAGAACTGACAAATAATTTTCTAATTATTGGAGAAGTTGTCAGCGTCTACATCAATGATGATTTTATTACCGATGGTAGATTTGATGTTGAAAAAGCAGAACCAGTAACGCGCCTTGGATATTTGGATTATCAAAAGGGTGGCGAATTGTTTGAGATGCGACGTCCATTATGGAAAGCTGACAAGTAGAACATTGTATTTGATAATGTATAAAAACAACTCCAATCCTTAACAAAACATTACTTACTATGATGAACCGATCGTTAATCTTTACGCGCTATACACAACGTTAGATATTAGTAGAATGGTGTGGCCAAAGTGGGGGACCTACATCTACTTATTGAGTTTATAGCGTAGGATTTTGTATGTTTGTAGAGCGTTTTATTGGTTGGATTGATACCGCAGGTGACAAAGAAAAAGCTGCGGCAACCAATGCCTTAGGACGTGCATTTTTAATTTCGCCAATGAGTGAAGATGAGCGAGATGCAGCCGAGGCCGCAATGACAGTTTTACTCGATGACCCTGATGTAAATATTCGTCTCGCATTAGCAGATGCATTTGGTCATTCAGATCAAGCACCGCGCCATATTGTTTTAGCTCTGGCCGATGATGTGCCAAGTGTATCCGTTCCATTATTGGGTAAGTCGCCAGTATTACTTGAGTGCGAATTAAATAATTTTATTAAAAAAGGCTATGCCGAACAGCAATTTGCGATTGCTTGTCGTGACTATATCGCACATTCAACTTGCACTTTAATTGCAAAACATGGGCCGCAAGATGTTTGCCTTGCTATGTTATTGAACATAGGCGCGCATATTTCTGGCGATGCCTTTAATCAAATAGCAGAACGCCATGGCGACAATAATGATGTAAGGTCTTGTCTGCTTGCTAGAGAAGATGTGCCAATGACAGCACGCATTATGTTGATTGAAAAATATGCATTGTCTATATTGCCAAAAGCAAAAGAAGAAACAGAACACGAAACCAATAAACGCTTAACAGAAATGCAAGAAGCGTGTGATAAAGCGACCATTACTTTTGCCGCGCAAGTAAATGAACAAGAGCTTTGTGAAATAGTAGATGCATTAATTGCAACAGCTAGATTAAATACGGGCTTTTTATTACGCGCAATTTGCATGGGCAATATAGCGCTTTTTGCAAACGCTCTTTCAGCTTTGGCAAATGTACCACTAGATAGGGTAGAACGTGTTTTAGCGGATGACAGGCGCAAAACATTTGCAGCTATTTATCAAAGGTCAGATTTGCCAGCCGCTGCATTTTCAGTATTCCATTTTGCAATTTGCAGTTGGCGTACAGTTTTACTGAAGAAATCAAACACAGATTCTGCCTCGCTTTGTTATTTTGTGACCCGCGATACATTGGCAAATTATCAAGCTACAGAAAATGAATCAGGACCTATCGTCGATCAGCTTTTGTTGTTGCTTAGACGCATTTGCACGCATGCGGCAAGAGAAAGTGCGAGAAATAAAGTAGAACTTATCAATAAATCTATTGCGCAAAAAGCACTTGTACTGGAAGCTGAAAAAGAAAAAGCACCAGTGTTAACTGACGTAGAACTTGCTGACTTTGCTGTGAACTTAGCAGAAGAATTAGCCGAACAACTTTTAGAGCAAGACTTAGAACTTGCTCAAACTGAAGACAGCCTAGAGCCTTCTAACAATAATATCAAAGAAGAAGACCCTACTGAGATTTTAGCTGTGGTTGCTGCATAAGTTAATTAATTTTGAAATTGCTCAGCTAAAATTCGTTCATTCCAAGTATGGTGTGGATCGAACAATATTGTTGCATGAGATTCAGTATCTTCTTTCACTATAATGCGTTTTACAGACTTTACTTCAAAGTGATCCGCGACCGCATTTACAGGACGCTTTTTCAAATCATTGACAGTAATTTCCACCACACTTGTGTTTGGCAACAGTGCTCCGCGCCAGCGTCTTGGCCTAAATGGGCTAACGGGTGTTAATGCTAGAAGCGGCGCATCCAACGGTAATATTGGTCCGTCTGCAGACAGGTTGTAAGCAGTAGAACCTGCAGGGGTCGCTACCATAATGCCATCGCAGATTAAAGCGTCTAAACGTGATTTTCCATCAATTGAAATTTCTAAACTTGCGGCCTGATACGATTGGCGCAACATAGAAACTTCGTTTAATGCTTTTGCAACATGCATTTTGCCTTTAGAATCCCAAGCACGCATTTCCAAAGGTTGAATTGTACTTTCAACGGCGGCCTTTATGCGCGCTCTTAAATTCGTCTCACAATAGTCATTCATCAAGAAACCAATGGTTCCTTTGTTCATGCCATAAACAGGTTTTCCCGTAGATAAAAAACGGTGCAATGTAGCCAGCATAAAGCCATCACCGCCCAGTGCGACAATAACATCAGCCTGATTAGACGGCACATTTGAATATTTTTTCTTTAATTTCGCAAGCGCTTCTTTCGCAGCTTTTGCGTTGCTGGCAACAAATGCAATTTTCAAAACAGTCCCTCAAAGTATTGCGAATGAATTAACTCACTCAATTGGTTCGCCTGACTAACACGGCAAATCCTTTCTTGCAAAATTCAAAGCCAATTTGAAGCTCTATTATAAGTTTGAATTTAACAAATTGTTAATACTGATTAGAGACAATGCGTTTTCTATATTTAAATCTAATTGTCACAAGTGGAAAAAAGATGATCCGTCCAGAGAGCGAAATTGAATATCCGCCATCACCAGCCTTGCTGGCAAAAGCTGCAATGATTGCTCGAATGGAATCTTTAAAAACGTCTAGTGATGCATTGATGTATGTTATTCAAGCTCGTATTGGCGCTGAAGAACTTGGCAACATTAAAGAAGTTGTTGAGCTAACAGCTGAACAAGAGCGTTTGATTGAAAACATGAAACAAATGGTTGTTGCTTGAACCCCAATCTAATTTCTAAGCATTTCAAAATATTATTAAGGCTTCATAGAAGCCAGCTTTAAGCCAAAGCCGATAAATATAGCGCCTGTAAAACCCTTTATCCAGCGTTGTACAGTGTTGCTGCGCGCAGCACCTGCTAATCTATCAAATAGCAAAACCATCATTGCGAACCAAGCAAAGTTAAGCATAACATGTACTGTTACCAACATAAAGGAAGTTGCTACAGAGCCTTGTGATGCGTCGATAAATTGCGGAAATGCCGCTAGATAAAACATGGATACTTTTGGATTTAAGGCATTGGTTAGTAATCCCTCAAAAAAAGATTTTATCAATGTCTGGTTTCTTTTTGCAGGCTTGATTTTGGCCGTAGGCTTAATGCCTTTATATGCATCTTTTAATGCCAATAGGCCAATCCAACAAAGATAAGCTGCACCCAGTATTTTAACGACAAAAAACGCTTGGGCTGATTGCAGTAATATCAACGAAATACCCAATATTGATAATGCACCATGTAAGTAAAAGGCCGCAACAAAGCCTGCAACATTGGCAAAGCCAGCCGCCTTGCCAGATGTGGGGACGGTTTTGGCAATCAACACGCCATTTGGTCCAGGTGAAACCACCAACAAGACTGCTAAAAAAGTAAAACTTAAAAGTGTCGCCAAATCCATGATTTCATCCTTATAATAGCCTATAGATTGAGCCGTTTGATATGATTTGAACCTCAGTCTATGCACAGTCTATGCGTACTGAAAAATTACTCAACATTAAAATTTGTACAGGTGACAAAATAATATTGGAAATTTAAGTTTTGTAGCCTTATATAAATCAAGTACATAAGAGAGGGAAAATTATGTCTGATATGACACGTATTTTAAAAACTATATTCTCAGTTGCTTTTGGGTTGTTTTTAATTTCACTATTTGCAGTATTTGGTTTGGCTGTATTAGGTGCAACATTGATTATAGGGCTAATCGGTTCTGCTGTTTTAGCTTATAAGAACAAGCAACAAAACCAATCTAGTTTTGCAAAAGCCTATGCAAAGAACGGGCGCTAAGCACTCAACAGGGTGCTAAACGCTAAAATTCACGCTTTGTATATTCTCAATTCACGCTATTCGCATACTTTGAATTATGACGAATACGGATTTTCAACAATCAAATTTCCTTTATATCTCAAATATATCGTGATGAAATAAGCGTTGATCTGACGGCCAGAAAGTTGCCGCATTTACAAGACGATATGTTCTCAGCCGACGCATAATTCTATGCTCGGTGTTTTTAAACTTGGAGAACTATTATGAAGAAAATTATTCTAGCATTGGCGATTACTGGCCTTTCATTTACCTCTGCATTTGCTGAAGAATTGGATTTTGCCAAAATTGATACAGATGGAGATGGTCTGGTTTCAATTGAAGAAACGCAGGCTGCGGGCCTGCCGTTAACTTTAGAACTTTTCTCTGAAGCTGACAAAGACCAAGATGGTAAGCTAAACGCCGAAGAGCTTGCATCGACCGTTAAGCAATAAGGTTTTTCCGCCCTAAATTTTAAACCCAGTAGGACGCTGCTGGGTTTTTGCTTTTGTGCGTGATCCATTAAAAACGCATGAATTTACACAGTCTATATTTACACAGTCTATCAAGTGCTATCTTCGTTTAAATGGAAGTTTTAGCACGCCCCAAATATTTCCATATTCTGGGTAATTTTCTGGTTTATCAACACCAAGTTTATCGGGCACTATATTAGGTTTGTAAACAAAAGTTCCAAACAACTGGTCATATATTGATAAGGTAGCCCCAAAGTTCTTAGCCTCGCTTAATTTTGCACTGTGGTGATAACGATGCAGCTCTGGCCCTACAAAAATATAGTTCATAAAACCCATACGCACATCCACATTAAAATGGCTGATAAGCCCGTGTAATGTGTTTATCATCATAAACAAAGCCACAACTTGTTGGTCGTAACCCATCAGCCAAATTGGAGTAATGGTCATGATGGCTTGCACAATAACAACATTAATTGGATGACCCGCTACGTGCATGAACAGATACACTTTTTCTGGTAAGTGATGTGCGGCATGTATGCGCCACAAAAACCTTCCCACTTTACCATGAGCCTCATGCATTATTCTATGAATTGAATAATTTAACGCTTCGAAAATTAGCATGATCGCTATCATTTGCAACCAAAAAGGCCATGCACTCGCAACGCCATTAAAGTTGCTAGAAACGCTTATTGTATAAAGTGCTAATAGCGTTGTGATTAAATTAACCGTCGCGCCATTTACGACCAAATATTTTAAATCATTGAAAAAACTTCGCCATGTCATAGCCCATCGTTTCTCATACGGCAAAAAATGCTCAAGTAGAAGATAGGCAATCACCATAGTGCCAAGAAAAAAGCCATATGCTTTGTCTGGCGCCAATGCGCCATGATCTGTTGCCGCTAAAAATCCAAATAATACAAGCCAACTCATGGGATAAATAAGCCAAGGAAAAATTCTTCTAAATGTACTTTGCTGTTTCATAATAGACACCTGTTCGATAATGGATTAGTGTCTTCTAGAGCAATGTATCGTTCATACGAGTGCAAATGTATGGGGTTTAGTCCAATAATGGACAGATTGCTCATATCTGTTTGAAAGTTGAAAAATTGGTAGATGTAACGGATAGAAGAATTGCCAGAACACACAATATGCTGACCGAGGCCTTGGTGTCATTATTGGGTAAGTACGAATGGAGCGATATTAACGTACAGCAAATTTGCGATGAGGCTGACATAGCGCGTTCAACATTTTATTCTCATTTTGAGAACAAACAAGAATTATATGATTTTGGTTTTGCAAGGTTAGAAGCACACATTAAAAATGCTGTAGCTGAAAAGGCGACAGGCAGAAGCCTTGATGGAAATCGAAAGTTTGGATTTTTACCCGAGTTATTAGAGCATATTAAGCAGCACCAGCCAATTTTTTGCAACTCAGTTACAGGCAAGGCTAATTGCATCTCTAATGCATTGGTGTTTGCAAAGTTTAGAACGCTAATTTTTGATTTTATCAATTCTGAGATACAGGCATCATCCTTTGCCAAAACAATCAATGAGCAAAGTATCATATTCATTTTTGGTGGTATCTATAGTTTGATGGATGCTTGGTGGGTTGATTGTACCAAAATGCCTGTTTCTCAACTACTTGATATTATAGATAAGCAAGTGGATAGGGTGCTGGCAGGATAGCCCCTGCAATTTTCTGTGGTGGCATTTTAAACAGCGCCTCTGATTCAGAAATATATACTTTTCGATTACACTTTGAAACTGATGAAAAATGACAACCGCTGGAAAACTGTGCATTTTTGTTTGTGTTTGGTGATTTCTATCTTGATTTAACAAAACTTTATGTGCCACCCTTGCAAAATTGAAACTTTAGAATGTTAAAGGAGTAATATAAGTTATGAACACGCGTGTCAGCTATATGTATAGGGATGCTTCTAACTGGAAGTTTTTCGGGAATTTTTTTGTTGAAGGTAACCTTAAACGATCGGATCTTGAGTGTTATTTGTTGGATGGCGAATGGTTCGACCCAGTGAAAATTGGACTGCCTCATTTGCTGACTTTACCTATAAACGAAGATGACCATTGCCTGCATGAACTAACTCATATAGATTCAGTGGATACAATTGTTGAGCCTATCGGCAAGCCTAAACTCTTTTGTAGCTCGTCTGAACTGATTTCGAAATTTTGTGAAATGGGTAACGTAGCATGGCAGTAACAGCTAATTTGAATGCAATTATATTTGAATTCGATTTTAGATATTAGTTTTAAGAGATTTTATGCCAAACGCTATTTTTTATCATAAGCCTGATAGTATCTATAAAGATAAGTTAGATGAAAAATATCATTTTCCTGCTCAATATCTGTCTCGGGTTCAAAAAACTGTTGGAAATTTTATAATATATTATGGTCCTAAGAAGAAACTAGGTCCTTGTTATTTAGCCACTGCTAGAGTGTCAGAAGTAATTGAAGATCCTATCACGCCAAAGCACTATTACGCGCTTGTCAAAGATTATTTAGAGTTTGACCGATCCGTTCATTATAAAGAACGAGGCGGTTATGAAACCAAATTATTTAAAGCGGATGGAAGTATTAACGGCGGCAGAAGTGTTCAGGCTGTTAGAATCATTGAATCTAGTGAGTTTGTTGCGATAATAGAGGCAGGTCTGTCTGCACCAAATGATTGGCCAGATCGTTATGATGAGGTCGGGGAAACAGTTGGGCCTCCTCAAGGGTTTGGTGAGCAACCTCAGTTGATAATGGAGCGTTCAATTGTTGAACAGATAACAAACAGAAAGTTTAGAGATCGAAAGTTCGCGCAGAATATTAAAAGATTATATGATCGGACCTGCGCCTTTACGGGGCTTCGTTTAATTAATGGTAAGGGAAGACCAGAGGTCGAAGCGGCACATATAATTCCAGTTGAACATAATGGCTCAGATGCGGTTCAAAATGGTATTGCACTTTCTGGAACAGTACATTGGATGTTTGACCGAGGCTTACTTTCATTGGACGATGATTTCTCTATATTGAAATCAAGGCATCTCAATCATGATGTTTCTAATTTATTAGTTGCAGATATGAAAGCAAGAGTTCCTGAAAATCCAAATCATAGGCCACATCCACAATCCCTTAAATGGCACAGAGAGAACTGCTTCAAACAATAACCCCTGCCATTATCTGTCAGTAGATTGTAACAACGACAAAACTACCTCTTTTAATTTGCTTAGACTCGTCGCATATTAGGGACATGTCTAGACCTCCTAAAAAAACAGGCTTGCCTGCAAGTGAAAACTCCTTTCAGGAATCGCCCCAACCTGCGTTGGAGGGGCAACCTGTTAATGGTTCGCTTGATGATTGGATGGCGCAGATAGAGCATGATGCCGAAACAGTGGATCGCGCAGAAGAGATGCGTAAGATCAGGTCTGATGCTGGCAAGCACCGCGTAAAGGTTCAGCAAGAAGCGCGCCGTTCTGCGGATAAAACTTTTAATGAGAAAGCTAAAAAAGCTACCTCGAAGAAATCTAAGACTAAAAAGGCCACTGAAAAAAGCGGAAAATCTTCTCGTGGTACTTCTATGGGGGCATCAAGTGATCCAAAGAAGAGGGCAGCAGGTGGCCTCAATCCTATTGCAGGATTAGATCTGTCTCTGGAAGAGGCGCAGGCTTCTGGCCTAACCGAGGCTGGCGTAACCGCAACGGTGGATGCGCTTAGTCAGCTTATTCAAGGGGGTGATCCAAATTTACCGAATGAGTGGAAGCCACACCGTCCAATACGTCCAGCAAAATCTGAGGGCGGCTTAGCTCTTATTATGGAAACAGAATATACGCCCTCGGGCGATCAACCAACTGCGATTGCAGATTTGATTGAGGGTTTAACTGGTAAAACTTATCAGCAATCACTCTTGGATGCAGGAGTGAATGTCGAAAAAACTAAAGAGGCTGTCGTTCGCTCAGGCCGCACATTTGTAGACGATGCGCCACAGATTAATGAAGCCCCTGTCGGTAGCGATATAGAAGGCGATAAAACACAGACACTTTTAGGCGTAACGGGTTCTGGTAAAACGTTCACCATGGCAAAGGTGATTGAAGAAACACAACGCCCAGCGATAATTCTTGCGCCAAACAAAACCCTTGCCGCACAATTGTATGGCGAGATGAAACAGTTTTTCCCAAACAATGCAGTCGAATATTTCGTTTCGTATTATGATTATTATCAGCCCGAAGCATACGTGCCGCGCTCCGATACCTTCATCGAAAAAGAGTCTAGCATCAACGAACAGATCGACCGCATGCGCCATTCTGCAACACGTTCGTTGCTAGAACGTGACGATGTGATTATCGTCGCATCTGTGTCGTGTATTTACGGTATTGGCTCGGTTGAAACCTACACCGCCATGACGTTTGAAATGAAACTTGGCGACCAGATTGACCAACGTCAATTGCTTGCTGATTTGGTTGCACAACAATATCAGCGTAACGATATTGCTTTCACACGTGGCACATTTAGAGTGCTCGGTGACAGCATAGAAATTTACCCAGCGCACTTAGAAGACAGCGCTTGGCGCATACAATTGTTTGGCGATGAGATCGATTCAATCACTGAATTCGATCCGCTTACAGGGCAAAAAACTGGCGAGTTAAAGTCGGTTAAAGTCTACGCCAACTCGCACTATGTAACACCGCGCCCAACACTTAACCAAGCAATGAAATCGATTAAAGCAGAGCTTGGCCTGCGTCTTGTTGAGTTAGAAAAAGCAGGGCGTTTGTTAGAAGCGCAACGCTTGGAACAGCGCACGCGCTTTGATTTAGAAATGATGGATGCCACGGGTTCTTGCGCTGGCATTGAGAATTATTCGCGTTATTTAACAGGCCGTAAACCGGGCGAACCAGCCCCAACATTGTTTGAGTATATTCCAGACAATGCGTTGCTTTTCATTGACGAAAGTCACGTTACCATTCCGCAATTAGGTGCCATGTATAAAGGCGATTTTAGGCGTAAAGCCACGCTTGCTGAATATGGTTTTCGCCTGCCAAGCTGCATGGACAATCGCCCCTTGCGTTTTGAAGAATGGGACGCAATGCGCCCACAAACCATTGCCGTCTCAGCCACCCCTAGTAATTGGGAAATGGAAGCAAGTGGCGGCGTGTTTGCCGAGCAGATCATTCGTCCAACGGGGCTTATCGATCCGCCTGTCGAAATTCGTCCTGCCAAACATCAGGTCGACGATGTGCTTGGTGAGATTAAAAAGACAACCAAGGCTGGCTACCGCACTTTGGTCACCACGCTTACCAAACGCATGTCCGAAGACCTGACAGAATATTTACACGAAAACGGCATTCGTGTGCGCTACATGCATTCTGATATTGATACGCTTGAGCGCATAGAAATTTTACG
>NVRK02000075.1 GCA_002400845.2 Hyphomicrobiales bacterium | reverse complement strand
GTCGAATGTCACCGATGATATGCGCGTTTTTGCCGAAGAAAACTTTGGCCCAGTCTGCGCTATTACTTCTTTCAAATATGTAGACGAAGTTCTGGCACGCGCCAATGCGTCGCAAATGGGCCTTTCGGCTTATGCCTTTACTCGCTCACCAGAATTAGCGCGCAAAACCATTGCAGCACTAAAGGCAGGTATGATTGGTATAAACAGCTTTGCTATGGCCGCATCCGAAGCCCCCTTTGGTGGCACAAATTATTCTGGCATGGGGCGCGAAGGTGGCAGCGAGGGAATCTCAGATTATCTGGATACCAAGCTAGCGCAAATCGTATTTCAAGGGGATTCAAATGTTTGAAAACAAATTAAAAAAACAAATGCTAGCAGGTAAACCCGCCTTGAATGGCTGGCTATCCATTGGCAATGCATTCACGGCAGAAATCATGGCAGCACAAGGATATGACAGTGTCACAATAGACATTCAACACGGCGCGCTCGATTATAGCGATGTCTTACCAATGTTCCAAGCAATGACAGCATCAAACGTGACCCCAATGGCACGCGTTCCGTGGCGTGAACCGGGTATAATTATGAAAGCTTTGGACGCAGGCGCACAAGGCATCATTTGCCCAATGATCAATACAGCAGAAGAAGCCGCAGAGTTCATTTCGTACTTACGCTACCCCCCGCATGGACAACGCAGTTTTGGGCCAACACGCGCCAGTATCGCCTATGCAGGTTATGACATTGATGCGAATGATCAGGTGCTGGCCTTAGCCATGATTGAAACCCAAGACGGGGTTGATAATCTAGAAGAGATTGCCGCAACCAAAGGATTGGATGGTATTTATGTCGGTCCAGCTGATTTAACGCTCGGTACTCAACAAGGTAGGTTGGCTCCAGGATTTGATCGTAGCGAGCCAGAGATGGTAGAACTTATCAAGCGCATTCAGACAGCTTGCGCCAATAATGGTATTTTTTCCTGCTTGCATTGCGGTACAGCAGATTATGCAGCAAAGGCTGTCGGCTGGGGCTTTAATCTAACAACTGTGTCAGGGGATTCGCGCTTGTTAGCGACAGCAGCAGCTGACTCTGTAAACAGCTGGCGTCAATTGATTAAAAACACCGACGGCACAAAAAATTCAGATATAAAATCAGATTCAAAAGGAGGCTATTAATGCCTCATCTTCTTGTTGCGGGAAAACTACACCCAGCTGGCGAAGCATTGTTACAACAGCTACGCGAGCGCGGTGTCAGTATTGATTATGTAAAAGAAGTCAGCGAGCCATCTTATACTCACTTAATCCACAAGGCAGACGCTTTAATAATTCGTACACAACCCCTATCAGCAAGTACAATTGCAAAAGCGAACAAACTCAAAATCGTATCACGCCATGGCGTTGGTTATGATTCTGTGGATTTGGATGCCCTGAATGCACGCGGTATTGGTCTGGCAGTTGTGGGTGATGTAAATTCTATTTCTGTAGCAGAACATGCAATGATGCAATTACTGGCGGCGGCAAAACGGACCATCCTTGCACATAATTCTGTAAAAAATTTTGATGAATGGAATTGGCGCAACAATCTGGAACAACAAGAAATATCAGGTAAACGCCTTTTAATTTTAGGCTATGGCCGCATTGGCAGGCATTTGGCACGAATGGCGGCAGGATTCCAAATGGAGATCCGAGCCTTTGACCCTTATTTGCAAGAAAATGGCTGGCCTAAAGGTGATGTTACGCCCGTTACCAATTTGTATGAAGCGCTTGCGTGGGCTGATTGTATTTCGGTGCATGTTCCACACGCAGATAAGCCTGCAATTGACGCACCTGAATTCGCCGCAATGAAACGTGGTGTCATCATTGCCAATACAGCCCGTGGCGGTGTGATCTGCGAAACTGCACTATTGAAGGCTATCAAAGATGGCAAAGTTGGCGCAATTGGGCTGGATGTTTTTGATACCGAACCTCCTATCGAATCTTCACCTTTATTTGGATTAAATCAAGTCTTGCTTTCGCCCCATATCGCAGGTCTAACAAATGAATGTAGTGAACGCATGGCCATAGCATCTATTGAGAATGCATTGAATTATCTCGACGGTAATATTGATACAACATTGATGGTAAACCGCGATGCCCTACCCGCATGAAAGACTGAATAAATGACTACAAAAAAGCGACTTAAAATCGGACTTATTGGTACCGGCTTTATGGGCAAAGCCCACAGTTTCGGGTTCACTTCTGCACCGCGTGTATTTGATCTGCCTTGTGAATTAGATTTGCACATGGTGGCAGATATCACTGATGAGGCAGCAGCTAATGCTGCTCGCGCCCTTGGGTTTGAGAATTCCACATCCAATTGGATGGATATAATAAACACTCCTGAAATAGACATTGTTTCAATCACTACACCCAATGCACTACACAAAGAAATGTCGTTAGCGGCGATTGCTGCTGGTAAACATGTTTATTGCGAAAAACCATTGGCGCCATTAGCCGAAGATGCACGTGAAATGAGCGATGCCGCAGAATCTGCTGGCGTAAAAACACAAGTCGGGTTTAACTATATTTGCAACCCAATGCTGGTCCTTGCCCGCAACATGATCGCAGCAGGTGAGCTGGGTGAAATTCGCAGTTACCGTGGGATACATGCCGAAGATTATATGGTGAATGCAAATGATCCTTTCACCTTTCGCCATGACCCTGCAGGCGGTGGCGCACTAGCAGATTTGGGCAGCCATGCTTTGGCTACAGCCGAATTTTTGCTAGGGCCTATCAGCGAAGTTATGGGAGATTGTGTAACCATTATTGACGAACGCCCTGATGGTAAAGACACTAAACGCAAAATTGAAGTCGATGACATTGGACGCGCCTTCGTTCGCTTTGAAAATGGAGCCTCCGGCTCGATAGAGGCAAATTGGGTTGCGACAGGGCGAAAAATGCAACACGATTTTGAAGTATATGGTTCAAAAGGTGCACTGTCTTTTAGTCAAGAACGGTTTAACGAATTACATTTTTATTCTTGCGATGACCCTATGGGCCGCCAAGGGTTCCGCCGAATTGAGGCCGCGCCTGAACATCCGCCCTATGGACTTTTTTGTGTCGCTTCTGGCCATCAAATTGGTTTCAATGATCTAAAGGCAATTGAAGTCGCTGGGTTTGTCGCAGCTGTGTTGGATAAAACCGACGAGCCTTTTAATTTCCGTGCTGGCCTTCGCATCCAAACTTTGATCGAAACCATTCAACGCTCTTCAAAACAAAGAACCTGGAGAACCATTATTAATTGACCAGTTTCCTCGCTTATAGATATAATGCAACAGCGAAAATTTCAGTTTGCAATTTTTATTGCAAAACACTGTGTTTACGTCCAAAGTAACTGCAAAGCATAATTATGTCTTGTACTTAAGGGGAACACAGATGGGGGACATAAAAGCACCCGAAAATTACGAAGATTTAATCAGGTTAATTCATGATCGTCACGATGACATGAGCAAAACCTATCAAAAAATTTCTGTCTATCTGACACAAAACCCTAACGAAGTTGCCGTAAAACCTGTGAACGCCATCAGCGAGCTTTGCGGTATTCACGCATCTAGCTTTGTACGTTTTGCACAGTCCCTAGGCTATACTGGGTTCAAAGATCTACAATTCCTATTTCAAAAGCGCTTAACCACCGCCGCGCCCGGATTTGAATCACGCCGAGAAGCTTTAGATCGCGAGATAAAACTACGCGAAGGTCAATCTGGTCTTAGCTTTTTACGGGATTTGATCGTCCAAGATATAGCCTCACTAGAGGATCTTTTGGAGAACACTGACCAAGACGATATTTCCAAGGCAGCCGATCATATCGCATCTGCCAAAACCGTTTATATTTTGGGCCAGTTGCGCTCTGCCCCTGTAGCAGATTTGATGCGCTATATGCTGACAATGTTAGGCAAGCCATGTGTCTTGCTAGATGCCAGTGGCGGGTTGGCAACGCATATAGCAAATACAATCGGTGACGATGATGTTTTGATTGCAATCTCTTTTCGGTTTTATGCCAACGAAGTGGTAAATATAGCAGAAACGGTTGCGAAGGCCAAAGTTCCAATCATCGCAATATCTGACAGCACATTATCGCCTTTGGCAAAATCTGCTGATGTTTTATTTGCGGTACCCGAACGCGATTACTCTTTTTCTCGCTCGCTAACTGCGCCCATTTGTTTGGCTCAAGCCCTAACAGTAGCTGTAGCTGCCCAGATACAAAACGACCCATCCGCGCCACGTATTCCAACGGTAACTGAAAACGCAGACAAATAAAGTAGGGCGGCTTAAAAACCTAGGCACGTTCAATACGTACCTCGGTTCTGCTTTAGCTTAATGTTATTTGTTTACGGAATTTCATATCGTCACAAAATAAAACTTACCCTAAGCGCCAGCCACGCAATTGCCACCAAAATCGCATCCACCTGATCGGAAGCAGTGCAATGCACGTCCAGTTCTTGCGAAATGAATTTCGCCGGCAGGTTCGTAAACATCATAAACCATCGCCAATGTTGCCCGAGGATGGCGATGCACGTTATTGGCATGCATTTTTCCTATACGGCCACAGCCTAATACTGCAATTTTCATGTTTTACACCAAGAGGAAAATTACGCAATTTTATTGCAGTCTTACCCAAAAATTATTGCACCCTTTGGGCGTCATTCTTAGCGATATAGCCACGTACCATCCTATACGTTATTTCAATATCTTCGTTAAAGCTCACCGTTCACCCACAGCACCTAAAGAAATACTTGGAATTATTGAGTCCCCTGTTGCGGCCCTGTACTAACAACAAAAAAGCCACTGCAAACTAACAAGCCAGCAATACTCCATTAACAGTTTGATTGATAACGTATGCTCGCAAGACCACACCTAGCCGTTATTTTAAAGTTGAGCAGCAACTAAAAACGCTAACCAAGATCAAACTCAAAACTACATATTTACAGTAAATTTGAACCTATTTATTTAATTTTATATCTAAGCCTACAGCAATTACCAAGGCAGGGAAATTGCCCCTGCCCTCTTTCATACAATCTGTAAATGCTGGCTAGATCGTACCGCCAAGGCTGCCTTCTAATGCAACCATTTCCTGCCCACCAGCCATCATGCTTTGAAGCTCTTCAGGCGTAATTTTCCCACGTTCTGCTGTACCCAATGTTAGGCCACGATTCAACACAGTAAAGCGATCTCCCACTGCCATAGCATGACGAACGTTATGGGTAATAAAAACAACAGCAATGCCCTGTTTACGCACTTTATCAATGGTGGACAGAACGTTGGCCGTTTGGCGCACCCCAAGTGCAGACGTAGGTTCATCTAAAATTAGAACCTTCGCACCGAAATAAACCGCTCTAGCGATGGCAACAGTTTGACGTTCACCACCAGACAAAGTACCGACCGCTTGATTAGGAGAGCGCAAGTTAATGCCCATTTTGTGCATCTCTTGCATTGTAATATCATTGGCTTTTTCATGATCGAAAAACTTCAGAGGCCCAAACTTTTTTTCGGGTTCATTTCCCATAAAAAAATTTCGACTGACCGACATTAACGGAATCATTGCGAGATGCTGATGCACTGTCGCTATCCCTGCTGTAATAGCATCACGTGGGCGTTGAAAGTTCATTGGCGCACCTTCAAACCATATCTCACCTTTTGTAGGTTTATGTACACCTGACATAGTTTTAATAAAGGTTGATTTACCAGCACCATTATCACCAAGAAGACAGTGGCATTCTCCTGGTAACACTTCGAGTGACACTCCAGCAAGTGCAATCACAGCACCAAAGTGTTTTTCGATATTCTTCATTTGTACGATGGGTTTTAGGTCGTGTTTCATTCTATCTCTCCCCAGTAATTAAGCGGCGAATATAAGTATTGAGGATCACAGCTAAAAGAAGGATCACACCGAGGAAAACTCTGAAAAGTGAGCTCTCAACTCCAGCAAAGAACAGCCCCTGCTGCACCACACCAAAGATAAGCGCACCCAATGCGGCTCCAATTACTGAACCATATCCACCTGTTAGCAACGCGCCGCCGATAACAACAGAAATAATTGCTTCAAACTCTTTCAATAGACCACGGTCCGCACCAGCAGAGCCGAATTCCATCACCTGACAAGTCGCAAACACCGTTGCACAAAAAGCTGTGAAGACGAACATTGAGATTTTAACGCTGTTCACTGGTACCCCTGAGTTTCGCGCTGCTTCGGCATCACCGCCAGCTGCAAAAATCCAGTTGCCATATTTAGTTTTAGTCAAAAGAATATGACCAAATACGATAAGAATTAAGGCCCAAACAATCAACATAGGAATGCCATCAACAACAGGTTGCCCTTCTCGAGAGCCACGGCTAAACGTTTCGATCCAGCCTGCATCACCCATCCACTGAAAAAAACCTTTCAAAATCTTCCCACCAAAAACAGCTGCAAGCCAGTCGCCATCTGCCTTTTCATGCAAACCACCGATGATCGTTCTACGTGTCGTAACGATAGCGGTAAAAATTGTTAGGCCACGCAAGATATAGAGAAATGCCAGTGTAACGATAAAGCTTGGCAACCCAGTTTTTATTACCAACCAACCATTTAACGCTCCGATCGATAGGCAAAGAAAAAAGGTAGCTATAATTGCCAGCCACATAGGCCAACCAAATTGTGCTGATAGAACGGCGATTATAATCCCGGCAAAGCCGATCATCGAACCGACCGACAGGTCAAACTCACCAGCGATCATCAAAAGACAAGCACCTACAGCTATAATGGTAAACTGCGCCGACACGATGCTCCAATTCATAACACCAGCAGCGCTGAACATACCGCTATCGAAGGCGGTTAAAATAAAAAATATAAAAACAAGAACGGCACCGCACATCCCTCCAAGTTCTGGCCTTATAAGCCATTCTCTGAGCTTGCTTTGCTCTTTTATTCGTTCGTCTTTTTGAGGTGCATTTGTTGTGGAACTCATTCGTCTCTCCCATTCAAAGTTGGCAGCCGGAGTCCGGCTGCCAGTAAAATTTAGTAAATTACCAGCACGCTATTAACGATAAACGCCAGCCATTGCTGCCACTGCATCGATGTTATCTTTGGTGATAAAACCAGGGCCTGAATTGATGTGGTGGGGTACAATTACGCCATAGCGATTGTAAGTCGTTAGAAGCGCCACAGGTAAGAAGCCTTGCAAATAAGGTTGCTGATCTACAGCCCAAAGAATGGTGCCGTCTTTAATCGCCGCTGAGATAGCTTCACTCAGATCAAAGGTTCCAAAGTGAATTTCACCCGCTAAACCATTTTCCTTTAATGCTGAGATGGTCGGGCCAGCTGCTGCTGGGCCAAGCGTCAAAATAGCATCAACGTCAGGATTGGCGCTTAGATAAGCCAGAACTTTATTCTTAACTTCTGAAGGGTCTGTACCAGAATCAATCATCTGGTTAGCCAGTGGAATACTCATCCCTGCAGCAAAACCTTCGCAGCGTTGGGTCGAAGCAGCACTGCTGATAAAGTGATTCACGCACAAGAATGTTTTGGCTCCAGATTTCGCAGCACGTTTACCTGCCGCTTTACCAGCGTCAAATTCAGGTTGCCCGATATGCAGTAACGCACCCAGCTTTTCTGATTCCTCATGGGTTCCTGAATTAACAGTGATGACTGGAATACCGCGTGCAATTGCGCTGGTAATAGGTCCTTTCAAAGCATCAAAATCTGGAATCGTTACAATGATACCATCTGGGTTAGACGCTGCTGCTTGTTCAACAATTCTTGCCATATCACCGATATCGCCAGTTGGTGGATTACGAAACTCAACCGTTACCCCAAATTGCTTCTCAGCATCGTTTAGCGCATTCTTGATGGTGTTCCACCAGCTATCGCTATCCGGGGAATGTTCGATAAAAACGTAACGTTCTCCATCTGCAACCGCTGCTTGGCTTGCGCCAAATACCACTATTGCAGCCACTGCTACAGTCCGTAAAAATTTCTTCATATTTATCTCCTCATATTTTTTAATTTAGTCTTTGGTATTTATTGCAGGCGTCGAAAAACCTGCCACAACTTCCAGTTTTGAAAGTTTAGGTTGCTTCATTTCAATTTTAATTTTGTAATTTGCGCCCAATTTGGATAACCGCAATCGAATTGTGTTACCCGCTTTGCAACCCTCCCATTCTTGCAAAAACTTAAACACATTAAGTTTGCAATATTTGTTGCAAAATACTATAATTGTCAATAAATATTTTAAAATAAATTTTATATCTTGCGTTCTCAACACAAAAAATAGGCCTCGACATGGTAAATTTACCTTTCATCGAAAAAGGTGTAACCTTTGACACACAAGCTACACACCAAATGCACTACAATTATCAGGGGTATTTTGATTGGACGTGTCACGCTTTAGTGCCGCTCCAGGTTCTCATTTAAGCTGCTATCCTTTCAAAAGCCAAGGGGCTTTTCCAGCCTAATGCCGAATGCCTTCGACGTGGATTGTAAAAACCGTTGATATATTC
>NVRK02000074.1 GCA_002400845.2 Hyphomicrobiales bacterium | reverse complement strand
TTGAGCGGCTACATTCATCAGATAGTCGGTAATTTGGCCGCGCAATTTGATGAAGTCTTCATCTGAGTTCATTTCAGCGCGCAATCTTGGGCGGGGAATATCAACTTTAAATTCTGGACCAAGCGTTGCATTGGGACCTGGCGTTAACGGAATAATTCTATCCGCTAATAAAATTGCTTCATCTACATCGTTGGTGATGAGAATGATCGTCTTTTTCTCTTTTTGACAAATATCTGCCAACTCATCTTGAAGGTTTGCTCGTGTTAAAGCATCTAGGGCTGAAAGTGGCTCGTCTAGCAACAATACTTCTGGCTGCATTGCTAATGCTCTAGCAACAGAAACACGTTGACGCATGCCGCCTGAAAGTTCTGCTGGCATACGATCTATCGCATGGCTAAGGCCAACCATGTCTAGGTACTTAAGTGCTTGCTTATTGCGTTCTTTGCGAGATTTTTTCTTAAAAACTGCATCTACTGATAACAGAACATTGTCTAATACTGTTAGCCAAGGCATGAGTGAGTAATTTTGGAAAACTACTCCAAAATCAGAACTTGGTTTTGTTACTTCCCAATTCTTGAAAAGCACGCCTCCGCTGTCTGGTTTAATTAAACCAGCAAGCGCGCCAATGAGTGTAGATTTACCCGAACCTGAAAATCCAACAATGGCAATGAATTCACCTTCTTCGACTTTCAAATTAACATTAGACAGAACTTGCGTGCGTCTTTTGCCTTCGCCGTAATGTTTGGATAAATCCGATATTTCTAAATAAGCCATATTAGTTCACCTATCTATTTGCCGAAAAGGTAAAGGCGCGTTGAAGTGCAAACATTAGGCGGTCTAGCATAAAGCCAACGATACCAATGGTTAGAACTGCAACCATGATTTTTGCCAATGACTTTGAAGATCCGTTTTGGAATTCGTCCCAAACAAATTTTCCAAGGCCAGGGTTTTGCGCCAGCATTTCAGCCGCGATTAGCACCATCCAGCCCACACCCAATGACAGACGAAGGCCAGTAAAGATAAATGGAAGCGATGATGGTAAAACCAATTTGGTAATGGTTTTGTAAGTAGGCAATTGAAGCACTTTGCCAACATTCATCAGGTCTTTGTCGATAGATGCGACGCCCAAACTTGTATTAATCAATGTTGGCCACATAGAACACAGCGTTACTGTGACGGCAGATACGACCAGCGATTTTGACATAAAACTCCAAGGATCAACATAAGTTGCTGAAACGATCATGGTAACAATTGGTAACCAAGCAAGAGGCGAGACTGGTTTGAAGATTTGGATTAGCGGATTGATTGCGCCATTCACTGTTTTTGAAAGACCTGCGGCAATGCCCAGCGGCACAGCAATTGCTGTTGCGATTATAAAGCCAAGGCCAACGGTAAATAAAGACGTGATGATTTGATCGATGTAAGTGGCTTTGCCTGTATAGGCGGGGTGCTTAACTTTGTGTTCTTTGCCAGTCGCAATAAAATTTGCATTGCGTTTTGCAACACGCTCATGGAAGGCGACTTCTTTGCTGCGTTCTCTTTTATGGGCGGTCCACAAATTGCCAGCTTCTTGCCAAACTTGAACAGGACCTGGAATAGTGCCCAATGAAGTTTGAACTTTTGGTGCCAGAATGCCCCATGCCACGACAAATAAAATGATACCTGCTAATGGGATGAAGAGAACTTTTTTAAGTTCGTTCATTTGTTCTTTAACATTGTCGCCAGCAATGATTTTAAAAATAGGAACTAACCAACCAAAACCAAATGCTTCAAACCAGCTGCTAGACTTGTTGATGAAAGAAAACATTTTCTCTTGTATTGTCGATGTTTGTATTGCGCTGTGAGGGCTTGCCATTACGGGTCCTATAAACTTTATAAATTGAGGGTTATATGTTTTTCAAAATAGTCTTCTGAAAAACCTACCCCTGTATTTCGTTATCTTTGATTGTTTGTTTGGCTTTCAAACCAATTTTCAAGCTATCAATGTAAGTGTTTGGTGATTTCCCATCGAAAGATACGCCGTCGATGAAATCTGAACTGGTTGTTGGTTTTTTGTAGCCGTCTGATGCAATTGGAAAATCGCCTCTTTCAACATGGCCTTCTAAGACTAAAAGATTGGCTGCTTTCATATAGATATCTGGCAGATAAACTGACTTGGCAACTTGTTGATACCAAGCGTCATCTTTGTGCTCTAAAATTTGTCCCCAGCGACGCATTTGCGTTAGGGTCCAAACCGCATCTGAATAAAACGGGTATGTTGCATAGTGTCGGTAAAACGCATTGAAATCAGGGAAATCTCTCTTATCGCCTTTTTCAAACTCAAATGTACCCGTCATCGATGCCGCAATAACTTGCCTATCGGCGCCCACATATTGCGAGCGCGATAAAATATCAACGGCTTCTTCGCGATTTGCATTGTTGTTTTCATCAAGCCACTTTGCAGCTCTGATTAATGCTTTTGTCAGAGCCAAAGTTGTGTTTGGATTTTTTTGTGTAAACTCTTTGGTTAGGCCAAACACTTTTTCTGGATTGTTTTTCCAAATTTCATAATCTGTAATAACAGGTACACCAACATCCATGAAAATGGCTGCTTGGTTCCACGGTTCGCCTACGCTGTAACCATTGATTGTGCCTGCCTCTAGCGTTGAAGGCATTTGCGGTGGCGGGGTAACTGAAAGAATAGCTTGCGCTGAAATTGTTCCTGATACGTCATTTTCAGAATAAAAGCCTGGGTGAATGCCGCCTGCTGCCAACCAATAACGCAACTCGTAATTATGCGTAGAAACAGGGAAAACCATTCCCATGTTAAACTGCTTGCCTTTAGCGTTGAACTTTTCAATCACAGATTTAAGCGTATCTGCTTTAATAGGGTGAACGAGTTTTCCATCGATGCCAACTGGAATTTGTGGTTTCATCAACTTCCAAACTTCTTTGGAAACTGTAATGCCGTTGCCGTTCAAGTCCATTGAAAATGGTGTAACGATGTGAGCTTTTGTACCAAAGCCAATGGTTGCCGCTAGTGGCTGACCAGACAACATATGCGCGCCATCAAGCTCGCCAGTAATTGTGCGATCAAGTAGCACTTTCCAATTGGCTTGTGCTTCTAACGTTACATAAAGACCTTCATCTTCAAAATAACCTTTTTCGTAAGCTATGGCTAAAGGGGCCATGTCTGTAAGTTTAATAAAGCCAATTGTTAGCTCGTATTTTTCTACATCCAACTGCTCTGCGAAGACACAAGTAGATGTGCTCGCAAATGCAAGCGACGTTGCGCATGCAATCAGTGTTGCTTTTACATTTATCAATTTGGACAACATGCCTATATCTCCAATGCGCAGTAAACTGCACATATTCAATTACTATTTGGTACTATCTAGGCCGGCGTAAAATTTACGGTTGCGGGAGGAGTTACAATCGTAAAAATTCGGCGACGCTAATATTTACATCTATTTCGATGCTGGCCTCATTCCATTTGAATGGTGAGAACAACCCTTATAATGCAATGGCTGTGCCAGTTTAAAATTTTAATTTAAATATTGTTATATTACAGTGAGTTGTGGGCCTAAAGTATTATGATTGATGTTTTCCGGCCTTAGAAACGCTGTCATATTTGCCTAATATTTATACAGCGCCTAATAAATAGGCATAAATTAACCATAGGTTTGTAAATTGCTAAATTTATGAATCTGAAAAAACACGTAGCCTCAACTATTCTTTTAATTAAAAGCCAATTAACAGCAAATAAATAGAATTTAAAGTGTGAATAAGGGGGTGAGACGTTTGGCCCAGAATATAGAAAAGAAATTAAGGGCAGGAAAGAAGTGCAGGAAAAAAGGGCATAAGATGCCCTTTGAATGTTTTGTCACAGTCTTGCTTTGGTAAATTAGCGGCTATTAGCGGCCTAAGATCTTTTTTGCAAAATCTTTAAGGCGCGTTTTTAACGGAATGCTATTTTTAACACTATTAACAACCTTATTACTTGGTCCCACAATAATATCATTAAAAGATGTGTGGTCATGCCAAATAGCAGACAGCCAAGATTTGCCAGGTTTAGCAAGAGAATCGGCCATTACAAAGTCTGGGCGTGTTAAGAGTTCTTGTGACATATGATACATAAGAACAGAGCCAGGAGAGCGATTTGCATATTTTTCGTCAAATGCAATTTTCCAAGGGTAATTGCGCCCGTCTTGATGAAAGTTGATGACAATGGCAATGGCATTGCCGTCAAGTCGAAGAGAGAAAATTTCACATTTCCCTGCAGAAGCAAAATCAGTAACGGCTTGGCGCGCAAACACAGATGCTTTTTTCAACATCTGCATAGACGTGCCTTTACGACCTTTCCAGCCTTTAACTTCTAGAAGTAAAAACTCTTCAAAGCGCAACAATACATCCATGAATTCGTCGACCCGCTCAAATTCGAGTTGGCCTAATTCAGAAAGCTTAGTGCTTAGCCGTCTGTGTTCACGTTGACGTTTTGAGCTTAGGCCTGTTAGCCCACCTGCATTGTTTATTTCTGGAAATAAAGCCGCACGCTTTTGATTGAGGGTAACACTTTTATTAGCGCTTAAACCTTCAATGGCTTTTAAAAAATTATCACCAAATGGCATGTCGGTACACAAATTACCAATGCGCAGGACTAGACCATGTTCTTCAACCGCTGAATCAAGCGCTTGGACAAATTTACTTATCGTTTCGTCCGCATCATTTTTATCAATTAGGGGGGTGGTGCTTGGTGAGTATTCATTTTCGTAGGCACGCAAAAGACGATTGCCAGATTTAGTTTTTCTGTCTTGAACCGGAAACGCTATCTTTGCTACTTTCTCATCACCAATTATTTCCCACAACACAAGATGATATTCTTGCTTACGGATTAAGCGTCCACGCATCGCCTTTAAAAATATTGCGTCATAAAATGGGTTTGCTCCCAAAGCGTTGTTTGCAAGCTTTTCTAAAGCCTCCCATTCAGGCGCATCTCTTAATAACGGATGTACGCAAAGCTGCCAATGTGAGCCGTCAATGCCAGCAATTTCTGCTAACAATTCCATAACGTCGTCGTCTTGTTGGACGCGCTGTATTGAACTTGCGATTTTTTGTTTTGGTGTTTGTAAAATCATTTCGCTGTCTCTTGTGTTAGCGTATCATTGCGTCTTTTAGGGATAATGAATATGTGTAGGCCGAGGCTAATTCTGGCGGTTATGTACAATGCCAGCGTCTCTACAGATAGGGCGAGAGTGGTTGCTAATGCTGCGCCGTTTAGGCCATATATAGGGATCAACACGATGTTAAGAATAACAGCGAGTAACAAAGTGCCAGCATAAATGGCAGCGCAATGGTTTTGTTTGCCTGACATGGCCAAAATACTTTCAGCAGCACCTACAGATGCTCTTATAACAATGCCAATTGTCATTATCCAAATTACACTTTCGCCGATTGCAAATGATGGGCCAAATAACATTAGGAAATATTTACCCAAGACAACCATCACTAATGCAAGGGCCAGTGAAGGCCAAAAAGTCCAATGTATGGTTTCGCGAATAAAATCTTCATATTTTTGTTTGTCACCAGCAGCATTATAAGCGGCAAAACGATGGGCAGAGGCAGCTTTTACCGCGAAATAAACGAAGTGAACCAGCGCCAAGGTTTTAGCCGCAGCAAAATATATGCCTACTTTTTCGGGGCTTACAAAAGCCGCTAAAATAAGAATATCGACATTTGTTAAAAGGTTGTAAAAACCATCGGCTAAGAACAATGGAATGGTAATTTTAAACCAACTTTTTGTTTCAAAAGTCTTAGGGCCTTTTGGAACTGCTTTTCTAAGTCTTGGGTAAAGTGCGATGGTTTGAACTATGCCAGCTACATAAACGGCTACGATGGATGCAATCATTGCAGTCGCAGCGCTTGCTTCGAACCCCAGCCAAATTGAAAGTGCCATGACGCATAATATTAATAATGGGCGTAAAATAAAAGTTGGTAATAAAGCAACATTTGGCCAGTCATAAGCTCTAGCTGATCCATCTTGTATCTCTTGCAGAGCAAACATTGGAAGGCAAATTAGAGAAAGGTAAATTGGGATAAGGAAATGATTTTCGAAGATTAAATCGCCTGAAGCATAAATTATTGACGCGCCAATGATTGCTATTATTGTGGCTGAGAAAATTGGCCATAAAAATGCGCCATAAAGGACCCCGCGTAACAGACTGAAACTTTTTGCGGTTCGGTATTCTGAAATAAATCTAATGATGCCAGTTGAAAATCCTAGGCATGAAAGCCCACCAACCATAACAATTGCAACCCAAACAGCAACATAGATGCCATAGTCAAAGTCGCCAATCCAACGGGCCAAAAAGACTTGTGAGAAATAAGCAATTGCAGCGCTGGCAATTCTAATTGAAAATACAATTAATGCCGTACGTCTCGAAACGCTGGTATCATCATCGCCATCCAATGCACCCTCGACTTTTGAGAGTAAAGGTTGTGCCTTTTTATAAACAGCACTAGGCAGAATTTTCTCTGCGTATTGGTTAAGTTTAAGATTCAACTGCATTACTCCAATTCTTGAAGTAACTTCTATCAGCCAGTACTTAACAAAATGTGTGATTTATACCCTATTATGAACACTTTAGATTGTTTTCTTAATTTAAATCACGCGATTTTCTATTTTAGAAAATGAGCCAACTTATCCTTTAAAACCACCTTGACTGAGAAACTCTATTTCACTCTCACTCATCTCACGATTTAAGACGTAGTTTCTATGGGGAAATCGACCGAATGTTTTAATGATATCAAGGTGTTGTTGTGCTGATGAAATATTGCCCTCTAAACCTTGCTCGCTCATTAAAGCTAGGCAGTCTTCTTGGTCTTGCAAATCTTCGCTGTGCATATAGGGCATAATCATGAATGATTTTAATTCAGCATCAATTTGACCTAAATAGTCATTTTTAACACCAAATTTTGCGAAATCGAGCGCTTTTGCATCTTGAGCGAATGCTTTTGCGCTGTTTCGATATAGATTTCTGGAAAATTGATCGAGCATGATGATTAAAGCTAAGCAACTATCAGGCTTGTTTGACCAACGATCAAGTTCGCCATGAATGGCTTGTTGCAATAAGTCGCCAAAATTGTCAGCTATGGCCGCATCAAAAGCATCATCCTTGCTAAACCATTTTTCCCCGCCGGCGGATTTCCAAAAAATGAGTATTGCATCTGCTTGTTTATCGGTGTTCATATGAACCTCATTGGTATGGTCAATTTATAGTTTGACCGATAGATTATGATACCACTTTTTTATATCGTATAAGTAAGATTGAATATGTGTATTTTATAAGAGTTTAGTGAGGTTTTTAGATGACGGCAAATGTTTCTATAACAGTTTTGGATTTAAGAGGCTTAAATTGCCCACTTCCCGTACTTAAAACGCAAAAAGCAATGCGCTCGATGATCGTCGGCGAAAAAATATGGGTTGAGACGACTGATCCTTTGTCAGCGATCGATATTCCTAGTTTTTGTGCCAATGACGGGCATATGTTGCAAGAAACTGAAGAAACAGATGGTTTTCAGCGTTACTTAATTGAGAAAGGCGCTTCTTAAAAGACACGTCTTAAATTAGTGAAGCTATTTTTCGACACCTAATATCGACAATGGGTTGTCGGTTAAGGCTTGTTTGTCTGGTGTATCAATGAGCGGTGTGCCGATAAAACTTGCAAATAGTCGTTGAACAAAATCAGCATCCATATTTTCTAAAAACACAATAATTCTTGTAGAAGTATCTTTACTAGGCCAAGTGGGTAACATTGATGGCTCACCTAACGATCCGCCCACGCCTTGAATTAATAGAGGGGCGGCACTGCCTTCTATGTTTACCAAACCCTTTATGCGCAACATATGCTGAGAATGGGCAGAAAATAACAGATCTAAAAACATATCCATCGTGTTCTTAGAAATGGGCTTGTCATGGCGCAGTGTAGTGCAACAAATATTTTTGTTATGTATGTTGATGTCGTGCGTATGGTGATGGTGTCCCTCTGCCTGATTGAGAGGAATTTCTTGTGTCGCACTTTTTTCTAAAAATTCAGGTGCCTTGATAAAATCATTTTTATCAATAATTTTTGCATTTGGATTAAGGCCTTTAAGTTTTTCTATGGCGTTGTGTTTTGCTGCGTTGCTGACCAAGTCAGATTTGGACAGGCATATGACATCTGCAAATAAAATTTGTTTATTTGCTTCTTCATAATTGTCCAAATTTTTAAAACCATGGACTAAATCAAAAACAGTAATCATAGAGCCGAAATTGATATGATCTACTAAGCTTGGTGTTTTAAGCAGTGATTGAATGACAGGAACGGGATCTGCCAATCCTGTTGTTTCAATGATTATTCTATCTGGTTTTTTTTGAAGCATTGTTTCTAGCGTTTCGACCAATTGGCCGCGAACGGTGCAACACAAACAACCATTGGATAATTCAATGATTTGATCGTCACTTTTTTCGACCAATAAATGGTCTAGTCCAGCCTCGCCAAATTCATTGATAATCACTGCGGTTTTTGCAAGGGCAGGGTCTTTTAAGAGCTGGTTTAAAAGCGTGGTTTTTCCGCTTCCTAAAAAGCCAGTAAAAATATAGGTAGAAATTTTGTGGTTCATTAAAATTCCAAATAGCTAATGTTATTCCACTATCAGTTTGCGACTAACTATTGAACCGTTAGTGGGCTTTTTAAAGGCAGGGGTATTGTGCCACGAAGAGCATTTTGCATTGCCAATCCAATCATTTCGCCATCTATGGTGACCAAATTATATTCTGGGCGAGGTGTTGGTATTGGTACGAAGCTGGGTTTAAATGCACGTGCAAGCCAAGCAGCACTTGCAGGGGCTGTTATACCGTTAAGGTTTATTTTAATGGGCTGTTTTGTTGTTTTGCGTTTTGATAAAAACGCCGACTTTATAATCGCATTTTGGGCCGCAGGATCGTATCTATTCTTACGGGCTTTCTCGCTACAAATTTTTGGTCGCATGTTGGTTGGGCCTTTAATAGTACTTGGTCTTGGAAAATGAGAAATGGGCGTGCCGCTAGTCGATTTAAACCCTGATAATAAGAGTTTAGCCGCGGTTACAGCGCGTTGTGTTTGAGAATTTGCACCAAACACCACAGTTACTAAACGTTTGCCTTCACGCTTTGCGCTGGCGACCATATTATAGCCAGATGCACACACAAAACCGGTCTTCATGCCCATCGCACCTTGAAAACGCTCTAATAATAGATTGTACGAATAATAGGTTTTTTTGCCACTGGTAATTGAGGGTGTGCCAAACAAATGCCTGTATTGTGGAAACTCATTCCAAAGGGCTTTTGATAGGACTAACATGTCGCGTGCACTCACATATTGATTTTTGTGGTGTAGGCCATGGGGGTTCATAAAGTGACTGTCTTTTAGGCCTAATTGTTGTGCGTTTTTATTCATACGACTGACAAAAGCTGGAACGCTGCCAGCGACAGATTCGGCTAAGGCGAATGCAACATCATTGGCGCTTTTTACAATTAAAATTGTAATGGCTGTATCGACGCGTAATTGTGATCCTTTTTTATATCCCATTTTGCTGGGCGGCATTTTTGTGGCCGCTCTTGAAATAGTAACGGGCGAACCTGAGGTAAGTTCACCGTTTTTAATAGCCACAAACGTAACATAAGCAGTCATCAATTTTGTAAGAGAAGCAGGATGCCAACGTTCAAAAGAGCGGTTTTCGTTTAATACCAAACTACTATCTGTATCAATTGTGATATAGGGGATGTTAGGTAATTTTTGTAATGTTTCGGAAGCTGATGTTTGCGCTAATGCTGGAATTGCAAAAATAATATATAACGCACAAATTAGGGAACCTAATTTTGACAATTGCTTGTGTTTTATAAACGCTCTAAACATAATTTGTATCTTCAATATTTATTCTAGTACTAAAAATAAAACCTACTACCTACTAAGAGGACATAATGGCAGTTATCAATCGCATGGCCCAGCTTCATGACGAAATTACGACTTGGCGCAGAGATATTCACTCTAATCCTGAACTTGGTTACGACGTTGTTGAAACTGCCGCAAGTGTAGAAGAAAAATTAAGATCATTTGGTTGTGATGAAGTTGTGGCTGGTATTGGTCGAACTGGTGTTGTTGGGGTCATAAAAGGCGGCGATAATCCGAGTAATTTTGTTATTGGTTTGCGTGCAGATATGGACGCATTGCCGATGAGCGAATTTACTGGCAAACCGTATGCTTCAAAAAACGATGGTAAGATGCATGCTTGTGGTCATGATGGCCACACAGCCATGTTGCTAGGCGCTGCAAAATATTTAGCAGAAACCAGAAATTTCAACGGAACAGCCGTCGTAATATTCCAACCTGCTGAAGAAGGTGGCGGCGGTGGTAAAGCCATGGTCGAAGACGGGCTAATGGACCGTTTTGCAATTGATGAAGTGTATGGCATGCATAATTTACCCGGTCTAGACATTGGCGAATTTGCAATTCGCTCTGGTGGCATAATGGCTTCTACCGACGAAGTTATTATGACAGTTAAGGGCAAGGGTGCACATGCCGCTATGCCACATTTGGGCATTGATCCAATTGTTGCTGGTTCGCAATTGGTGTTAGCCCTGCAAAGCATTGTCTCTCGTAATTTAAATCCGTTGGAATCGTTGGTTGTTTCTGTCACTAAATTTATTGGTGGAACGGCTTTAAATGTCATTCCAGAAAAGATTAAATTATATGCCACTGTGCGCTCTTTAAGTCCTGAAACTCGCAAATTTGCTGAAAAAAGAATTAGAGAAATTTGCGAAGGTATCGCGACGGCAAATGATACGCAAATTGAAGTTTATTATAACAATAATTATCCAGTAACAGTGAACCACGAAGCGCAAACACGCAAAGCTGCTAAAATTGCTTCTAAAATTGTTGGTGAAAATCGTGTTGAAACCAATATTGACCCAATGATGGGCGCGGAAGATTTTTCTTATATGTTAGAAGCTCGCCCGGGTGCCTTTATCTTTTTAGGCAATGGCGACACGGCTGGGCTTCACCATCCAAAATATGATTTTAGTGATGAGGCGATACCAATTGGTTGCTCTTATTGGGCAAAGCTTATTGAAGAATTGATGCCAGCAAAACCTTCTTAATAGAAGAAATAATTAGGTGTTGGGATTAGTCTTCCCAGCCTTTTGAAATTCGGTTTTGTAATTCTTGCACGTTAATAATGATGATACCGCCACGGGTTTTTTCTATGTGGCCTTGTTTTTCGAGCACGTTAAGCTCTCTTGAAACGACTTCGCGGCGCGAGCCAATGCGCTCGGCTATTTCGCGCTGGGTTGGTGGTGGTGATACGATGCGGTGCGTTTTATTGGCGACTCTAACTTTTGATAACCGCAATAATTCTGAATAAAGTCTGTGTTTGGCCTGTAAAAAAGAATGTTCGGCAAGCCGTTCGTTTAACGAGCGGATGAGTTTTACTAGTAACTTCATTACTTTTACGCTGATCTGTGGGTTCTCTTCTAATATTTGCCTAAAAACCGTTGCAGGCATGGTGCAAATTCTAGTTTTTGTTAGCGTGGTAACGTTAGCAGATCGTGGAAAGCCATCAATCGCAGCCATTTCCCCAAAAAATTGACCCTCACCCAATTCTCCTAAAATGACATCTTTACCAACAGCAATTCTAGAAATAACACGCGCTGAACCAGATATTATGAAGCGCACCTCAGTGGAATTATCGTCAATGTCTATGACTAATTCATTCTCCCCATATTCTTTCCAACTGCATATTTTTGCATATTTCGTGTCGGATTCTGGTGAAATATCAGCAAATAGCTGAATTTGAGAAAGATTTTCCATTGCCTATTTTCCATTGATGCGACTAATTCTCAAAAAGAGATGTATTGCTGTTACTCTATCAATTCCGCTTCACTTGGCAAGTTTTGAGTAGAGTGACGTTGGGGCATACTTAAGTATATGTTACTTTTCATCTATTTTGATTTTTTCTTTCACAGATTCACGTTGATTCATTCCGCGTTAACCATTCGAATACCTTTTTGAAGATATTGTTTATTCCAAGCTTTTCACGATTCGAATGAATAAAGGGTCGAATGGCTAAAGGGTAAGCATGAACGAAAAAGTAAACTCTATAAATTTGATAGATGAGCCTGGAAAGGATTTGCCTTTAGAGGTTTATAATTCCGTCGTGCGTTCATTGCATGGGGATAGTCGTTCGCTGTTTGTCGGTAAATTTGCTACTTGGTTGGCCATTTTTGCTGTTTGGTATCGCACAAATAGCACAGAGATTTTAGCCATTGGGATTTTGACTGTTATTGTCGGTCTTTTAAGAATTGTCTCGGTTAGAAAATTCCTGACAATTGTTGATGATGAACTTGACCTTGAAACACTCGAAAAGCGTCAATCCATTTATTTATATTGGGCAGCGCTTTATGTGTTTTTATTAGGCGCTGTCTGTTTTGTAGGAATGGCCGTAACATCAGATGATGTTGTTCATTTAATTAGTGTTTCATCTACGCTTGCTTATATAATTGGTATTGCAGGTCGTAATTTTGCCAGCGCTAAAGTTGTTAATGTTCAGGTGGCCGCAGTAAGTGTGCCGCTTATTGGTGGCTTGATATTGTTTGGTGGCATATATCACCATCTGCTTGGTTGTTTATTAGCGCCATTTTTGATTGCGATGCATTCAATTTCTGCAAGATTACGACAAATGTTATTTGATGCCGTGTTTACAGCAATGGATAATAAGTTGATTGCTGATAGATTTGAAATTGCGCTTAAAAATGTTTCTCATGGTATTGCGATGGTCGATCATCAAGGAAACATCGTTGTTGTTAATCAGCGTTTTAATGAAATTTTTGGATTAAGAAATAGATTTAATTCAAAAGGGGCCACAATGGCCGACTTGCAGGAGCAGGAATTTTTAAATACTAGCACCACTGCTAATGGCAATTCTCTTGGTAAGCGGTTGGAACTTTGCTTAAAGAATAAGACGAAACAAAAATTCCAATTTCAAAGGTCCGATGGCGTTGTCATTGAAGTTAGCTTTACACCAATTGCCTCATATACTGGTGTGATCGTATTAGAAGATATTAGTGAGCGGATAAAATCTGAAGCAGAAATTCAACAATTGGCGAATTTTGATTCACTTACGCATTTACCTAACAGGCGTTATTTTTCACAAACGGCAGAAGAAGTTTGTAAAACGTTGAATGAAGGAGAAGGTTATTCGGTCTTCTTTATGGATGTCGATAAATTTAAAGACATCAACGATACGTTGGGTCATTCTGTTGGTGATAAATTACTATGTGTGATTTCGTTAAGAATGAAGGCGTGTCTGCCAAAAGGTGGGTTTGTTGGTAGATTTGGGGGAGATGAATTTACCATTATGCTGCCAGGTATCACGGATCGTAAAGTTTGCGAACGCTTTGTTAAGCGTGTCATCGAAGAAGTATCAAAGCCCGTGCTAATTGATGGGCATTTAATTGTTGTGGGTGCAAGCGCTGGTATTGCGATGTATCCTGAAAATAGCGATACATTTGAGCAATTGTTAAAAATGGCAGATGTCTCGCTTTATGAAGCAAAAGATCAAGGTAGAGGCAGTTATTATTTTTACAGTGATGAGCTTGGATCCCGCATTAAAGAGCGGATGGAACTAGAAGTCGATCTGCGTAAATCGGTCGAAGCTGGTGAATTAGTCGTTTATTACCAACCGCTTGTAGACATAAAAAGAAATGAAGTAACATGCTGCGAAGCTTTGTTACGCTGGCAACACCCAGAAAAAGGCAATATCCCACCTGATGTGTTTATTGCAATTGCGGAAGAAATAGGAATTATTGGTAAAATTGGTAAGTTTGTTATGGAAGAAGCCACAAAGGAATGCATGCTTTGGCCTAATCAAGTGCGTGTCGCGGTAAATGTTTCTTCATTGCAATTTCAACAAACTGATGTTTGTGCTGTTGTAAACCAAGCTTTAATCAAAAGTGGGCTAGCGCCAAGCAGATTAGAAGTTGAAGTTACTGAAACAGCGATGATTGACGATTTGGTGGAAACATCACGTGTATTGCGTACCTTATCTCAAAGTGGGGTGAAGGTGTCTCTGGATGATTTTGGTACTGGTTTTTCTAGTTTGAGTTATCTGCACCAATTGCCACTTGATAAAGTGAAGATTGATAAATCTTTTGTCGATAGTATTCGTCATGATAAACGTTCGCTAACATTACTCATTGGTGTTTCTAAAATCGCATCTGATCTTGGTCTTCAAATTATTGTTGAAGGTGTGGAAGAGATTGAGCAATTAGAAATTTTAAAAAATGGTGTTCATTTGGATCAGGTGCAAGGGTTCCTGTTTTCTAAGCCAATGCCAGCTGTAAATATTCGAGAATACATCGCAAAAAACGTTGGCGTGAATTCGGAATTGCAAAATATCTCTATGAGAGCGTAATGCGCGCTTAGGTTTCATTTTACTAAGTCTTTGCAATCTAAAGCAAAAACTTCGCCATTAACCATAATAGATTGATTTTTAATAAAATCTTCATAAACTATTTACAAATATTAACTTTTTATTAAGCTTGTCTCAACGGTTCAGGGGTGGACTGAAAGAGGGTTTTTAGTATGAGTGTGGGTTTAGTATCGAGTAAGAACAGCTTTGCAAAAAAACTATCTAGTTATTTGCAAGAGGTGGACTACAGAGTCGTTAAAACAGACAAAGAACGCGATGATATATTTAAATTGCGTTATAAATGTTATTTGAAAGAAGGGGCAATTACGCCAAATGCAGCAGAGCGTTTTAGTGATGACTATGACAATATGGAAAATTGTTGGATTTTTGGCATTTACATTGACGAAAGGCTAGTCAGCTCAATTCGTTTTCATGTTATTTCGCCCGATGATAGAAAAGGTCCAGCTTCGGATGTTTTTCCTGATGTTGTATTGCCAATGTTAGAACAGGGAAAAACTGTGGTTGATCCAACACGTTTGGTTGTTGACCATGATGCTTCTCGCGATTATCCAGAGTTACATTTTGCAACGATGCGTGTTGCCTGTATGGCCACCGAATATTTTGGAGCAGACTTTTGTTTAGCAACAGTGCGCCAAGAGCATCAGGCATTTTATCGTCGTATATTCAATTTTAAGCGTGTTTGCGAACCAAGGCCGTATCCAACATTGCTTAAACCAATTTCATTGTTGGCGGGTGATATGGATACAATTCGCAATGAGGTTGCAAGCCGTTATCCTTTATTTGTATCATCTTTCACTGAAAGAAGGATGTTGTTTGAACAAGTAAACATGCCTGGTCCACTCACAAGATTCTACGAAGATGTGGTCAACGCATAAAACGTTCTAACTATTTAATAATTTTTTTTAAAGTGCCATTTTTCGTTAGTTTTAACTCGATTTTCATGTCGGTTTTCATCATTCCTTAATGTAAAAATGGCACTTTGCTAAGCATATCTCGTTTGAATATTCTTTGTTTTTGTAAACGAAAATGTGATCGAATGTGCTTCAATGGAATCTAAATTTTACTAGAAATAATCCATTAATTGCTATACCTAATCTAGTGGGGACGCATCTTGCACATTTTGTCATTTCTTAGAATAATTTTTGACGATTTGGATGTTTTTATACGCAATTTGAGAATGGATTAGGAATTATCATGTCTAATAAGGTGACAACCGGCTTATTAACGATGGCTTTGGCGCTAAGTTTTGTAAATGCAATTGACATGAGTGAGGCGGAAGCGGCTGAACGAAAACGAAAAAATCTTCTTGAAATTTTATTCCCAAAAGCGACCAAAAGAGCGGAGCAACGTAAACAGCGTGAGCGCATGCGCCAGTTTGCTACTCAACAAGTTGAAAGAAAAAAAGTAGCGCCACCGATTCAAAAAGTTAAAGGCGCGTCTTATTACACTTATAAAGTTGAGGGGTTTAGAGCTTTAAAGCTGGCTGGTATTATTACAGCAGCTTCTAAAGTTCAGCCCGTAATTGAAAACACCAATGTTGAAATGCCAACTATTGAGAGCACTCAAACTACTGCTGAGTTTGTTGCCTCTGACATGAGATTGTCGCCAGACCTAATTGCCACCAATTCGATAGTTGAAGAAAAAAGCATTATCAAAGATATTCCAGTTGATATGGGACACTATATCAGTTCTGAAGTTGTGACAATGTCTCGTGTAGAAGTCGCTAATATTATTGCGAATACCAACAATCTTGGTGCTATTGAAACAGCGACAGAAGCACTATTGGTAGAGCCGATAGAACCCATAAAAATAACTAAAGGCCCTCATATTCTTACCTCTGCTGGACTTAGCAAAGTAGAGTTACGTGCAGAGTCTAAATTGCTTTTGCAGCTTGAAAAACACTATTCTGCAAATCCAGAATTTATTTGGATCAATCACGAAAATGAACCAAAGCAAATTGTTGAAGCGATTTTGAATGTTTTTGAAACAGCTGATGCTTATGGATTGGATCCTAAAAACTATCAATTGCGCTCTGTCGATCAATTGATAGAAAATGGTTACAGTCGAGAAGAAGCTGCGACGCAGTTTGAAATGTCTTTAAGCGCTAGCGTACTTCGTTACATGGCCGATGCACATTCTGGTGCGATTAATCCCAATAAGATTAGTGGGTATCATGATTTTTCTACTTATAAGCGTGATTATAAAAAACACTTAGCAAATTTAATTGCGGCAGATCTGCCAGTAAATGCTATTTTTGACGCGCATCCTAAGAATTCGCATTTTAAAAATTTAAAATCTGAATTAGAAATGTTGTTGGAACGCAAACATGAAAATACGCTTGAACCAATAGCAGCCGGAACGCTTTTAAAGCCAGGCAATGTTAGTGCTGAATTGCCAAAAGTTATTGCGGCCGTTTCAAAATTTGGTTCAAAAGAATTTTTGACTGAAAATAGTGATTTTCTTTCTGCTTATGATGGTTCGCAAATTTATGATGATGCAACAGTGGCATTTTTAAAAGCCTATCAAGCGGATAAAAAGTTAAAGCCAGATGGTATTGTTGGTTCGCAAACTCTAAGAACTTTAAAAGTAGTTAGCGTTCGTTCTAAAATTACTAAAATTAATTTGGCGATGGAGCGTTTGCGCTGGTTGCCTAATAATTTTGGTAAGCGCCATGTGTTTATCAATCAACCTGCGTATCAAGCAAGATATGTTGTAAATGGTAAAGCGCAATTATCGATGCGTGTGATTGTTGGTAAAAAAGCAAATCAGACTAATTTCTTCTATGACACAATTGAAAGTGTGGAATTTAATCCATATTGGAATGTCCCTCGTTCAATATTGGTGAATGAAAAATTGAGCCGTTTGCAAGCGGACCCTTATTATTATCAAGCGCGTGGTTTTGAAATTATGCGTCATGGCGGCAAGGCGGTGGATCCAGGCTCTATCAATTGGTACGATGTAAGTTCGACTAAGAAATACTATATTCGTCAATTGCCAGGTGCTAGAAATGCGCTTGGTGAATTGAAAATTTTATTCCCAAATAAGCACAATATTTATATGCACGACACACCATCGCGTAGTTTGTTTAAGCGCAACAAAAGAGCGCTAAGCCATGGCTGCATCAGGCTTCATAAACCTCGTGCTATGGCTGCTGCTGTAATGGGAACAAGTGTTAAGAAGATAAATGGCTATGTGAATGCTGGCAAAAACTTAGCGATGCGCGTTCCAAATAAATTGCCTGTGTATGTTTCATACTTTACAGCGTTCCCTCGCAATAATGGTAATATTGGATATTACGCTGATATTTATGGGCGTGATATAGCGCTTACAAAAGCGCTTAAAGCCAATTCTGTCGCGAGAAAAAGAGCCATTACATCTTAAGCGTATTTAATTATATGGTTTTGATTAAGCATTAAAAAAGGCCCTCAATTTCTTGAGAGCCTTTTTGTGTTTTTGGTGTCAGCTATTGCTAGCTTAATTTGTTTTGTCTGTTCTCAATTAGATCATCTACAACCGCTGGATCAGCAAGTGTTGATGTGTCGCCTAATGCGCTAAAATCATCTTCTGCAATTTTGCGTAAGATGCGGCGCATGATCTTGCCAGAACGTGTTTTTGGTAAGCCAGGTGCAAATTGAATTTTATCGGGTGATGCAATAGGTCCAATTTCTTTACGCACTTGCGCAACCAACTCTTTACGAAGCGCATCGTTTCCAATCTCGCCATCCATTAACGTGACATAGCAATAAATACCTTGGCCTTTAATGTCGTGCGGATAGCCAACCACTGCGGCCTCTGACACTTTGTCATAAGCAACCAGTGCAGATTCAACCTCTGCTGTTCCCATACGGTGACCAGAAATGTTGATTACATCATCAACACGGCCCGTAATCCAGTAGTATCCATCTTTATCGCGTTTACAGCCGTCTCCGGTAAAGTACTTGCCTTTGTAGTTGGAAAAATACGTTTGAATGAAACGGTCATGATTGCCATATAGTGTGCGCATTTGGCCCGGCCAAGAATCAATAATACATAGATTACCTTCAATGGCCCCTTCAAGGACGTTGCCTTCGTTGTCTACCAATTGTGGCTGAACGCCAAAGAATGGACGTGTTGCAGAGCCTGGTTTCAAGTTTGTTGCGCCAGGCAATGGCGTAATCATTATGCCGCCAGTTTCTGTTTGCCACCAAGTATCAACGATTGGGCATTTTTTATTACCAACTTTATCGTAATACCATTCCCAAGCCTCAGGATTTATAGGTTCGCCAACTGAGCCAAGTACGCGCAATGATTTTCTAGAACTCGAGGTAACATACTCGTCACCTGCACCCATTAAAGCTCTAATGGCAGTTGGGGCAGTGTAAAAAATATTGACTTGGTGCTTGTCGATAACATCCCAAAAACGTGATGGTGTTGGGTAGTTAGGAATGCCTTCAAACATTAGTGTTGTGGCGGCATTGGCAAGTGGACCGTACACAATATAGGAGTGACCTGTTACCCAGCCTACATCGGCAGTACACCAATATACATCTCCATCATGGTAGTCGAAAACGTATTCGTGCGTCATTGAAGCGTAAACAAGATAACCACCCGTTGTGTGCAATACGCCTTTTGGTGTGCCTGTTGAACCAGATGTATAAAGAATGAATAGCGGATCTTCAGCTTTCATTGGTTCTGGTTTGCAATCAGGCTTCGCATTTTGAATTTCGGTATGATACCAAATATCGCGTTTGTTATCCCAGTCGATAGAGCCACCAGTTCTGCGAACAACAAGAACCTTTTTGACGTTCATTTTGCCCTTTTTGGCAATTTCGATAGCGGCATCTGTATTGGCTTTAAGTGGAACGGTTTTGCCACCACGCAGACCTTCATCAGCTGTAATGACAAATGAAGATTTACAATCAACGATACGGCCCGCTAAAGCTTCTGGTGAGAAACCACCAAATACGATTGAGTGTACCGCACCAATTCTTGCACAAGCTAACATTGCATACGCTGCTTCTGGAATCATTGGCATGTAAATAGTGACACGGTCACCTTTTTTAACGCCGTTAGATTTTAGAACATTTGAGAGGCGACAAACTTTATCGTACAATTCGTTGTAAGTAATATTTTTATCATCATATGGATTGTCACCTTCCCAAATGATGGCTGTTTGTGTTCCGCGTTTCTTTAAGTGACGGTCAATGCAATTGTAAGCGACATTGGTTGTGCCGTCTTCGAACCATTTGATTGATACTTTGCCATCGAAGGAAGTATTTTTTACTTTTGTATAAGGCTTGAACCAATCAATTCTTTTGCCGTGTTTGCCCCAAAATTTTTCAGGGTCGTTAACGCTCTGCTTGTACCATTTTTGATAAGTCTCATCATCGAGAAGGGCATTTTTTTTCCAAGCTGCCTTTGTCTTGTGCGTTTTAACTGACATTATTTCCTCCTAGTCGGTTGGCTATAATATAGATGTTCCGACTGTCATTACGTAACTCTATTAAATTTGGAATTCCTCGTAGACAGTTATTTAATAATTAAGCAGCAATGTCCATTAGACGATTGCCTCATGCGCGACCATTT
Organism: Hyphomicrobiales bacterium; assembly: GCA_002400845.2. Lineage (GTDB taxonomy): Bacteria > Pseudomonadota > Alphaproteobacteria > Rhizobiales > Rhizobiaceae > Salaquimonas. The sequence goes on along the minus strand of NVRK02000074.1, from coordinate 23,642 downwards.
TTCATAAAATTGATCTTGCAATGAGACGATTGTATTACTAAACGACTGTTTCCTAGCAACGTTATGTGATTCTCCTTACATTCGTCTACTAAATTGGTTCATTAAATCATAGCGGGCGAATAATTTATAAATCTCATTTAAAAAAATGCGTCCCTTTTTGGGTGCTGTAGAGGTCTGTTTGTTTAAAGTGCTTTTCAGAATAAAATCCATGGCTAACGCTGTGCTGTTATTGGTTTTAATTTTATTTGTAACCTCATGTGTGCAAACCGATTATAATGACTTGAAGCCAACACCTGTTGATGTGGCCAAACAGGCAGAACAGGCTAAGCAAAAAGATGGCGCTGAAGCAAAAACAGATGCGTCAAAAACTAAGGCTTCTGAAAAAATCTTAATAGATAAAACTGCGGCTAAAAAAATAGAGATTAAAAAAGCGCCTGTAAAAAAATCTAATAAGAGCGGCCGTATTAAATATAATGCATCATGGAAATGCGTGCCCAAAAAACTGAAATCTGTTATCTATCAAGTGTCTCGTAAATTTGGGCACGTAACTGTAAATTCTACAAGTCGTTCTCGCCGTAAAAATCGCCGTATTGGTGGTGCAAAAAGTTCGTGGCATATTGGGTGTCGAGCTGTAGACTTTAGAGTTACAGGGAGAACACGTGGACTGTATCGCTGGCTTAGAAGGCATCCAAATGTGGGAGGCTTAAAGCGCTATAGAAGTGGTTTTTACCATATTGATATTGGTCCAAGGCGTAGTTGGTAACGGTTGGTAAAATCTTAATTTAATTAGGGCACAATGCGCATGATATTTTGTATTGCGTAAGGAAATTGTAGTGTTCTTAAAGTCCATTTGGTCTAGATCAACCAAGACTAAAATAACAAAGTCTAAAACAGCTAAGATGACTAAAGTTATTGTCCTTAGTTTAGGGCTTTCGACAGGCCTTGCTGGTTGCGCAACCTTTGATGGTTTTTTTAGTTTTCTGCTTCCCTCGCGCATAGAATGGAACGACACGAGATGGTGTGTTCCATTAGAGCTTAGAGGTGTTGTCAGGCTTATTTCTCGAAAATTTGGCAAGGTGCGTATTCATTCAACGCATCGTTGGCCATTGGAGAATAAGCGAAAAGGCGGCAAACCAAAATCTTATCACCTAAAATGTCGCGCCGTAGATTTTAGCGTTGCTGGTGACCCTAGCGGCGTGCTTGAGTTTATCAAGTCACGCTCAGAAGTAGGCGGATACTCAAGGTATCCGCAAGGTTTTTATCATATTGATAACGGTCCTAGGCGGACCTGGTGACAATGGGCCTAGACGGACCTGGTAGTTTTGGCTAGAATATTAGCCTAAAGCGGCTTTAGGGTATTCCCGTTTAAGCCACCCATACGGCACACTTCAATCCACTCATCAGGTTTTACTGGTTGAACAGAAAGTCTCATAGACGTTACCAGTGCCATGTCGCTAAGGGCTTGGCTTGCTTTTACATCTTTAAGGGTAACGAATTTAGGCATGTCGCAAACCGCTTTAATGTCTACGCAATCCCAGCGATCATCTTCAATTGTGGTATCTGGGTGAGAAAGGGCGCAAATTTCTGCAATGCCTACAACTTCTAACCCCTCATTTGAGTGATAGAAAAATGCTTTGTCGCCAAGCTCCATTAAGCGCATGTTGTTGCGCGCTTGGTAATTGCGAATGCCGTCCCATTCTTCGCCCGCATCGCCTTTGGCTTTTTGCTGATCCCATGACCATTTGAAGGGCTCTGATTTAAACAACCAATATTGCATCTAATCTCTTTCTAATTTTACACCAAGGCGTTTTACGCCAAGGTGGTTATTCTTGCCTTAAAGGGCGTGATAGTAATTTTTGAACTGCTTCGCGTGAATTTATCTCACCAGCCACCATGCTTGCAACCATGGCAATGATTGGGCAATCGACATTGTTTTTGATTGCTATTTTATTGGCAATGGAGGCGGTAAAAGCGCCTTCTGCTAAAGGCAATTTAGATAAATCAGCTTGGCTGCCTAATGACATGCCATATGAAAAATTACGCGATTTTGGGCTTGAGCAAGTAAGAACTAAATCACCTAACCCTGAAAGCCCAGATAGGGTATTTTGCTGTGCTCCAAGTTTGGTTGCCAGTCTTGTTAGCTCGGCAAACCCGCGTGCAATTAAGGCGGCTTCTGCGCTTGCGCCCAATTGCATGGAGCGGCAAACGCCAACAGCAACTGCTATTACATTTTTAAGTGCGCCGCCTAATTCTACTCCCACAAGGTCGTCGCTTGCGTATAATCTAAAGGCTGGGTCAGATATTATTAACGCTAAGGTTTGTGCGTTGGAAATAGTGTTTGAAGCAATGGTAATGGCAGTTGGTAGGCCCTTGGCAATGTCACTTGCAAAACTTGGTCCAGAAAGCGCTGATATATTTACCTCTGGTAGTATTTGAGTAATGGTTTGCGAAGGTAAAAGGCCAGTTTTTTGGTCAATGCCCTTGGTGCATAATACAATACTTGTGTCGGGCGAAATGTGCTTCTTAATTTCTTGTGTAATTGATGAAATAGTTTGTGCAGGTATCGCTAATAAAATTGTCGATGCGCTTTTCAAAACGTCATGTAAATCACTGTTGGCTTCAATGTTCTTCGGCAAAATTGTTTCGCCTAAATATTTTGAATTGGTGTTGGATGTATTGATCTCTTTGCAAATGGATTTATCGCGGCCCCAAAGCAAAGTGTTGTTGCCCTTGCGTGCTGCGACGCATGCCATGGCAGTGCCAAATGCACCTGCACCCAAAACTGCAATTTGATTGTCATCACTCATGCTTTTGCACCCCGTCTGCCAGAACCAATAATACTTTTAGAAGTTTCATCCAAGGGCCAACGTGATCTTGGTGCAACATTTTGCGGCGATGGTTCGCTGTTGCCTAGATGCTCAAGCCCTGCCCAAGCGATCATAGCGGCATTATCAGTACAAAGATTTGCAGGGGGCGCAATTAAACTCCAGCCAAATTCTTCGCAGGTTTTAGTTAGTACTTCGGCAATTCTTTTATTTGCTGCAACGCCCCCAGCAACCACTAGATTTTTATCCTCCAGATTGGGGTGCGTGTTCTCAAATTTGGCAATCATTTTTCGCGTTCTGTTTTTTAACACATCTACAATGGCTTGCTGAAATGAAGCACAAATATCTGCAACATCTTGATTGCTTAAAGGAGCGTTATCTTGCGCGGCTTTTCGAACGGCTGTTTTAAGACCAGAGAATGAAAAATTCATATCCGTCTTTTTTGGTAGGGGTCTTGGAAATTGAAAACGTTTTGGGTCACCTGATTTTGCAGCTTGTTCAACCAATGGGCCGCCTGGGTGTCCTAAAGATAAAAGCTTTGCGGTTTTATCAAACGCTTCGCCAAGGGCATCGTCTATTGTGGTTGCCAATCTTGTATAATCGCCAAGGCCATTTACTTCTAAAAATTGAGAGTGACCGCCAGAAACGAGTAATAGCAAATAAGGAAATTGAACTTGGTTGGTCAAACGCCCTGTTAGCGCGTGTCCCTCTAAGTGATTGATCGCATAGAAAGGAATGCCAGTTGCAGCAGATAGTGCTTTTGCTGTCATTAGGCCCGTCATTAAACCACCCATTAATCCAGGACCAGCAGTGACAGCAATGGCATCCATATCGGTCAGGTCCTTGCCAGCATCTAATAGCGCTTTTTCGATGATGAAATCTAATTTACTTAAATGGGCTCGCGAAGCAATTTCAGGCACGACACCTCCAAAAGGTGCGTGTTCCTCGATTTGAGAATGCACAACGTTGGATAGGATATTTCCATGTGGAATAGGGTTTGCGGTATCGCCAATTCGCTCTACTATAGAAGCGGCTGTTTCGTCGCAGCTTGTTTCAATTCCAAGAACTAGCATTGTACCCTTTGGCAAAAGCCATTATTACCTAATTAATCAAAGTGCTAATGTTAAAGTGCTAACCTTATAGCGCATATTAATCTAGTGCCTATCAGATGGTAGGCCTAAAGAAAATGGTTTTAAATTGTTACTATGACTTCGAAAACAACCAGTAGTGAATTAAATCTAATTGTGATTGGTACGCGCGGCAGCGACCTTGCTTTAGCACAAGCAAATGAAGTGCGTAATCGTTTAATTGCGGCACATGGCGCTGATAAAGTTAAAGTTGAGATTGAAGTTATTTCTACCAAGGGCGACCGTGTTCAAGATAGATCATTGTCGCAAATTGGTGGAAAAGGTTTGTTCACAGAAGAAATTGAAGAGCGTTTGCTAGACGGCCGTATTGATATTGCAGTGCATTCTTCAAAAGACATGCCAACAATTTTACCGCAAGGTTTGGAGTTATCATGCTTTTTAGAGCGTGAAGCGGTGGCGGATGCTTTTTTGTCACCCAAGGCGGGTTCTTTAGAAGAATTGCCGCAAGGCGCAGTGTTGGGTACTTCGTCACTTAGACGTGCGGCTTTGGTTAGAAGGCTGAGACCTGATTTGAAGATTGTTGAATTTAGAGGCAATGTTCAAACACGCTTAAAAAAGTTGCAAGACGGTGTGGCTGATGCAACGCTTTTGGCCGAGGCTGGCCTTAATCGGTTGGGTAATTCAGATTTAATTACTTCAAAACTAAACCCAGCAGATTTTCCGCCTGCACCAGGACAAGGTGCGATTTGTATTGAATCTAGAATTGGCGATGAAAAGATTAGTAATCTTCTTGAGCCGCTTTCGCATAAAGAGACTAAATTGGCGCTTGCATGTGAGCGCGCATTTTTAGCAAGGTTAGATGGTTCGTGCAGAACGCCGATTGCTGGCTTGGCAAAAATTGAAAATGAACAAGTCACATTTCATGGTATGATTTTATCGCCTGATGGAAGCGTATGGCATGAAGTACACCGCGAAGGTTCGATTGATGATGTTGTTAGTATTGGAACAGAGGCGGCAGAATATTTACGAGAACGTGCAGGGAGTGAATTTTTCAAAGATTGGAATTTGCCGACTTGAAAATTCTACTCACCCGCACAGCAGAGCAAAATAAGCAAAGCGCTAAAAGGTTAAAAGTGCTGGGCTATGAGACTGTTTGTTTGGCTTTGGGCAAAGTGCTTGATACAGGCCTAGCTATCAATAAAATATCTAATGATGGTGTGATTATAACGTCTGCCAATACTGTGAAGATTTTAGCAGAGCGAAAGTTTGCAATAGCTTGTCCAATTTTTGTGGTTGGTGAGCGCACTCAGCAAGCTGTAGAAAAGTTTGATCTTGGAACGGTTAAACATGTTGCGCCAAATGCAAAATCTTTGGCGGAGTATTTATTTTCTACTCACGCTCATAGTCATGCTCATGTTCGATTTAGTTATTTAGCAGGTGAAGAAATTGCTTTCGATTTTAATGAATATTTTGATTTAGCAACTGGCTCAAAGAACATTTTCGTCGATGTTTTAGAAGTGTATAAAATTGTACGCATTGAGCCAGAAAGAACCGTACTAAATGATTCGGTTAAGTCTTGTTTGAATGGTGTTCAATTGCATTATTCTGTCGCAAGTGCGGATCATTTTTTCAAATTAATACGTAAATATGATCTTGAAAATGTTAGTAAAACAATGTGCGCGGTTGCAATTTCAAATAAAACTTCCCATTCGGTAGATTTTTCACTTGTAAAGAGCGTTCAAAATGCCAAAATAGAAACTGAGGCTAGTATGTTCGAAATAATTCAACATATGCCTTAAACTTGAAGGTATTTGCTTGTTTGTTTGCAAATGTCTTGATGGGGTAGCACATAATTTATTTGCGGAGATTCATTTTATTGAATTGTCGCCGCTTTAGCTTGCTGTATTGCTCTGTCTTATTTGTAGTTTGAAACAAAGTGCTTCTGGTGTTGAAGTATTTATTTAAGGTGTGGTCATGGCTAAGGTATCGAAAAGAAAAACAAAAACTCCCAAAACGATTGATCTTAAAGCAGATGCTGTATTTGAAGAATCAGATGCGTCTAAAGCAACAGACGCTGCGCTTGAAGCTGGATTAAGCGGAAAAGTTGATGTTGTCGTTGATGATTTGAAAAAAGGCGATGCTAAAATGTCTAAAGCTGACATTGTGGTTGATGATGCAGTGATTGAATCTGCTGAAGCGAAAGCCGAAGAACAATTTTCTGAGACACCCGCTGATGAAAAGCCAACTGTTAAAACTGTAAATGATGAAATGGGGGGTGTTGCACCCATAAAGAAGAAAAGCAGATTGGGTCTTTATGCCGGAACTTTTTTATCAGCTGTGGTTGGCGGCGGCATAGCTCTTGGCGGCGCTGGTGCGCTTAATAAGGCTGGCTGGCTAAAATATGTGCCTTATGCGGACGGCTTGGTATATGGCGGTGATACTACAAAAGGTGCGGCGGCAGTAGAAGCGACTCAGTTAGAAATTAATGCCCTTAAGGTGCAGATATCTGAGTTGCGTTCGAATGATAATCCATCTGAACTTATTGAACGTATCGTTGCATTAGAGGCAAATGCGAATAATGGTCCTGCTAGTGTTGATCTTTCAAGCATAGAGCAGGCAATTGTTGCAGCGTCTGAAAAATCAGAAGTGGCAAATACGAATGCCCAAAAAGCGTTGTTGAAAATTGATGAATTATCAACTTCAATCGTTACTTCGGCAGGCACTGCGGGCGGTATTGATGAAACGGCTTTAAAAGCGCTCTTGGCTGGTCAGTCGAGCGGCGTAGCAGATGCGTTTGAAACTAGAATTTCTGCGCTTGAAGTAAAGCCTGCAAATGCGCCTATAGATAATTCTAAGCTTGTTTCTCAAATTAATGCAGTATCTACTTCTGTATCGACTTTGTCTTCGCGTGTTGATGGCGTTGAAAAAGCATCTCAAGAATCATCTTTAAAGACAAATGAAACGCTTAACTTGGAACTGTCTTTGATTAATGAAAAAATTGATAGTGAGATTTTAGCGCCAATGGCTGAAGTTAAAGCTGCGGCAAGCGCCGCGCTTACTGGTCAAAAAGTTGCCCATTCTGTTACTGCGAGGTCTTTAAAAGCCGCGCTTGAACATGGTGGTAATTTTTCGAGTGAAGTATTTGCCGTGCAAGCATTGCTTGGCAATAATGAAACGATAGAGCTGTTAAAGCTAATTGCTGAAAATGGGGTTCAAACGCCTAAACAATTATTGGCTGGCTTTAAAGCAGTAGAAGATAAGATTTTCGTTTTAGAATCTAAACCGGCAAAAGATGCTGGCGTGCTGGATAAATTTTTAAGCAGTGCAAAATCACTTGTTAAAATAAGGCCAAAGGGTGTGGTTGAGGGCGAAAGTGCTGGCGCTATTGCTTCTCGTATTCGTGCCGCCATTGATTTGGGTGACTTAGATGCAGCCAAAACTGAATGGGATGGTTTGAATGAGGAGACTAAAGAATTGTCGACCAATTGGTTTGATGGTTTGAAAACTCGCATTGAAGCTGAAAATCTTGTTTCAAAATTAATTGAAGCGTTATCGGCAAATGCAACTGCCAAAGATAAGGGTTAAATATTATGTTACGTATCCTTTTCTATTTACTTTTAGTTCTAGTGCTTGGTTTTGGGTTTGCTTGGATTGCAGACTACCCAGGAACTGTGAAACTCGATTGGCAAAACACCGAATATGAAGCCTCGTTGATTGTTGTCATCTCTGGATTGGTTGCCATTATCGCGGCCGTATTGATTGTATGGACAGCCATTCGAATTGTATTAAATTCGCCACGCTTAATGAATCGTTTTTTCAAACAACGCAAAAAAGATCGTGGTTATACTGCTCTTTCTCAAGGTTTGATCGCCGCTGGTTCTGGCGATGCCGTTAAAGCTAGGCTATTTGCAAAAGAAAGCAGTAAGCTTTTAACCTCTGAACCATTGGTGAAGTTATTAGATGCACAAACGTTATTGCTTGAAGGTAATAATGAAAAAGCCCGTGATAAATTTGAAGATATGTTGGAAGACGATCGAACCAAATTGGTGGCTTTACGCGGTCTATTTTTAGAAGCTGAAAAGCAAGGCGCTAAAGAAGCCGCACAGCAATATGTTGAAGAAGCGGCAGAACTTGCACCTTCTGTACCTTGGGCTGGTAATGCAATGTTGCGTTATCGCGCAACACAAGGCGATTGGGCTGGTGCTTTGAGTGCATTACAGTCAAACCGTTCTTCTGGCTTGTTAGAAAAGAAAGCAGCAACACGCCAACGTGCTGTTTTATTAACTGCCTATGCCATGTCGCAAGAACAAATTGACCCTGCAAAATCTGCGAAACTTGCCAAAGAAGCGCATAAGTTAGCGCCTGATTTAGTGCCTGCGGCTATTGTGGGTGCAAGAGTATTGATGCGCGACAATAGTCTGCGCAGAGCTTCTAGAATGATTGAAACCGTTTGGAAGAAATCACCTCATCCAGAACTTGCAGAAACTTATGTAAATTTACGCGTTGGTGATAGTGCGCTTGATCGTTTGAAACGCGCGCGTAAATTAGCCGCTCTTCGCACCAATCATATAGAGGGCAGTGTTGCTATTGCGGAGGCGGCGATTGAAGCGCAGGAATGGCAGGCGGCGCGCGATGCAATGTTGCCAATCATGTCTAGCGCACCCACCCAGCGTGCTTGCTTGATTATGGCAGATATTGAAGAAGGCGAATCTGGCGATCAAGGGCGTATGAGAGATTGGTTGTCGCGTGCTGTGCGTGCGCCAAAAGATGCGGCTTGGACGGCTGATGGTCTTGTTTCAGAAAAATGGTTGCCATTTTCACCACAAACGGGTGAGCTTGATGCCTTTGAATGGAAGGTTCCTGTTGAGCAATTAGGTGGTTTGCAAAAACCCGTGATTGAAGCTGATGATTTAGATGGTTTAATGTCGTCTCTAGCGATTGGTGTTGGTGTTGGTTCTGCAATTGCATCTGCTACGAAAGCTCCTGATGTAAATGGTGAATTGAAAAATGAAACCGATATAGAGAAAATGCCTATTAAAGCTGAACCTGTATCTGATTTGGTTGATGCAGCAATTGTAGAATCGAGTGAAGTTGATGTGAACGACATTGAAGACGTCGTTGAAGGCATCGTTCAAAAAACGGATGTTGATGCAGATGCTAATATTGAGTCTTTTTCAAAAAAGGTGAAAACCAAAGTTGTTGATGAAGCTACTGATAAAAACGATGATAGCAATGCCAAAAAGACAAATGTTGCCGAAGCAAAAAAAGCAAGAATCGGTTCTAAGGCAAAAGCAAAAGATGTAAAAGATGTTGACGAAGCTTCAAGCACAGATGACAAGTCAGCTGAGACAGATTCGCAAGTTGTATTCCCGTTAGAGCGTCGCCCTGATGATCCAGGTGTGAGTGACGCTGATCTTAAAAAAGCTGAGAGCGCTAAAAAGAGATTTGGTCTTTTTTAAAAAAAACTATTTATAAAACAAAAAAACCCGAATTGATTATTCAATCAATTCGGGCTTATTTATTAAATTAGATGATTTTAAGCAGCAACAGTTTTAGACTGTGCTTTAAGTGCTTCTAAAATGTTTTGTGGTGAAGATGCACCATATGGGTCGTCGCCAGCATTGTCTGAGAAGCCATCTTCTTCGAACCACTGTTCGATAACTCCGTCATTTACAACAGCTGCATAACGCCATGAACGCAGACCAAAGCCAACGTTGTCTTTTCTAACTAACATGCCCATTTTGCGTGTAAATTCGCCAGAGCCATCAGGAATAAGACCAACTGTTTTAATGTTTTGTGATTTGCCCCAAGCATTCATAACGAATGCATCGTTGACTGAAAGGCAATAAATTGCATCAATGCCTTGCTCTTTAAATTCGCCATTAAGCTTTTCAAAGTCAGGCAATTGAAACGTTGAGCAAGTTGGTGTGAAAGCACCCGGTAATGAGAATATGATGACACGTTTACCAGCAAAGTAATCAGCGGTAGTTTTGTCTTCCCAACGATATGGGTTTGAGCCTTCGATAGATTCATCGCGCACGCGTGTACGGAAGGTAACGTTTGGAACCTTTTTGCCTTGCATTGTAATACTCCAGATAATTAGTTGGTTCATCATAAAACAGATGATTGGGAGAAAATTGTCATAATGTGACGCATATCTTAAATGGGGCTAAGCAGCATTATTGTCTAGTGCCAACAGTCTCAATAAGTGCGACCTTTTGACAGTTTATTTGTGCGTTGGAAATGATGCCATAACAAATAATAAAAAGTATTCTTTACGGATTGTTGCGACTGCGATAATTACTAATAAAAATATTAATCTGGAAACTTAGCTTTGTTTAAATTACTAAAATCTTTATTTGATGACACCCAAGAGGCCGAAGTTGCAAAAGCTTTTACTGGCGATGGTGTTAGACTGGCAGAAGCCGCCCTTATGTTTCATGTTATGCAATCTGACGGTCATATTAAAGATGTTGAACGCGCTAAGATGAAAGAAGTTTTAAGTGAAGATTTTGAACTAAAAGAAGATGAAATTGAGGAATTGATTGAGGCCGCCCAATTTGCTGAAAATGAAGCAATTGATCTTTTTAGATTTACATCTCTTTTAAAAGCAAATTTAGAACGTTCGCGTAGAGTGCAAATTGTCGAAAACCTATGGGAAATGGTATATGCAGATGGTGTTGTGCATGAACTTGAAGACAATGTTGTTTGGCGTATTGCCGAGTTACTTAATATTCAAACGCCTGAACGCGTCGCGATGAAGAAACGGGTTAAAGAAAAATATAGTTAGGTCTTTTTACCAAGCATTCTTAGAATTTATTTTAGCTGTAGAATTTTGTGTACTTGAAATAACCCTCTTGTGTGGTTAGATAGTGTTCAAATATAATAGGAAATATTATGACTGCAATCTTTGTTACACTTGATGCCATTTTAGGCTTTGCGAACTTTATTATAATTGCGTCTGCGATATTTTCGTGGCTTTTCGCCTTTAATGTAATCAATTCTAGCAATCAATTTGTGTCGCAAATTGGCACTATGCTTTATCAATTGACAGAGCCGTTATATCGCCCAATTCGTCGTTTTATACCTGCGTTTAATGGCATTGATTTATCGCCAATCGTTGTTTTGATGACTATATTTTTCTTGCGCGTGTTTTTACAAACGTCTATCGCCCCAGCATTGGGTGTTGTCTACTAATTGTATAATTAGCGCGCTTTAATTGGCAAACTACTTTCACGCTACAAAAAATTCTGTCCTACTAAATATACGACTTACCCCAAATGCGCGGCAAGAAGGTTTTGGCAATGTTGTGTTTGATGACAAAGGCGTTGCTTGGCTGAAAGTCAGCGTTAGGGCGGTGCCTGAAAATGGCAAAGCGAATAAAGCGCTAATTACGTTTTTAGCAAAGCGTTTAAAGCTTCCAAAAAATACGATAGAAATCATATCAGGTCATCAAGCACGTACAAAAAAGCTGTCGATAGAAAACGCCACCGACAGCTTGATAAATTCTTTGAAAGAATGGGCTAAAAACTAGCTTTAAAACTATGCGCTTTTCTTTGCTAATTCTATCGCTTCAACGATAAGGCGTTCTGCGTCTGATGCACCCATCCAATCACCAATCTTTACCCATTTTCCTGGCTCAAGATCTTTGTAATGTTCAAAGAAGTGTTGAATTTGCTGTAATGTAATTTCTGGAAGGTCTGTGTGGGTTCTGACATTTTCGAATTTTTTGGAAACGTGCGATGATGGCACTGCGATGATTTTTTCATCTTTGCCAGCATTGTCTTCCATTACCAATACGCCGATTGGGCGGCAGTTGATTACGCATCCAGGGATTAATGGGCGTGCATTACAAATAAGCACGTCAATTGGATCGCCATCTTCTGACAATGTGTGAGGTACAAAGCCATAATTTCCAGGATAGGTCATTGGTGTGTACAAAAAGCGGTCTACCACAAGCGTGCCAGAATCTTTGTCTAATTCATATTTAATAGGGTGTCCGCCAACTGGAACTTCAACGATTACGTTGATATCTTTAGGTGGGTTGTCGCCAATAGTAATTGCATCAATACGCATAGGGAGAGGTAGTCCATATAATAAGTGTTTAATTTTTCCCTGTTTTAAGTTGCGTAATACTATTTAGCAATTGGCAAATGGTCGATATTGGTGCAAAATATGAAAAGTTTTAGGGGCGCATTAAACTCATATTGAGGAGAGTTGCCATGCGTTTGGCGTTAATTGGAATTGTTAGTTCTCTTTGTTGCGTAACTTATGCAAATGCTGAGAGCGTAGACAGTGCTTATACTAAACTAAATTTTGAAAATGGATGTGTTTGGGCAAAGTCTAATAGCGCAGAAGAAGCCTCTATGGGCGGTAGCGCTGTTTGTGCCGGTTACAGTTTTAACGGCAATTCGTGGCCTGTATATTTTGCAGAAGGCGATATTCGACAATTTGTAAGCTTTGGCAATATTGCGAATACAAATGCTTTGGCAGGTGGGTTTTCTGAATGGAACGGGGTCAACACTACGATTGAGTGGCGTTTAAAGAATGGCAAACCTTTTGCGACCATACTTCGATGGTTCATTGATACTGTAAATCCAGATACTGGAAGTGCTGATAAAAAACACCAAGGCAATGTTTTGGTGATCTCAAAAGTTGCACAAAAGAATAATCCCTATAGCTGTGTTATTGGATATGTAGATGCGAGGGCAAATAAAGATGCCAATGTAATGGCGCGGCAAGTTGCAGACACCCACGGGGCTTTATTTGTATGTGGTGTTCATGAAGCGCGATTTTTTGGCAAGCGTGGAGAATATTCTGGTACGCCGCGCGAGTTGGCCGAAGATCAGCGCAGAAATTAAAAAATAAAATTAAATGTTAGCGGATTAATTCCAGCTAAAGGCTACTTTTTGAAGGTCTTTGCCATCAAAGTTTTCTTTACCTTCAGCAATTTCACGACCGCCTGCATTTTTATAAAAACTGAGCGCTGGGTGGTTGTCTTCTAATGCCCAAACCACAGTGCCTTTAAGTCCGCGTCTTACTAATTCACTACGCGCCGCAATGAACAGCTTTGTACCAAGGCCGATGCCTTGATACTCTGGAAGTAGGTAAATTTCGTAGATTTCACCATCAAATGGCAAGGTTTTGACACGATTTCTACCCAGTGTCGCATAACCAACTATTTTGTTGTTGATTTCAACGACAAGAATAACAGTTTTCCGCGTTATCGCATCGGCCCACCATGCAGCATCTCGGCGGCGTATCATACGGCTAAGCGCTTGATGGGGAACCATACCTGAATATGCATTGTTCCACGCTTCATCGTGAACCACTGCTATATCTTGCGCGTCTTCTTTTAGAGCGCGTCTGGTATTTGCTATAATGGTGCTCATGAAAGCATCATACGTTAATACTTTGTTTACCAACAAGGGGTAAAGGCAAAAAAAGTTGAAATTTATTTGTCTAACCACAAATGACTACAAACATGGTTAACCAAAATTATTTGGTCTGACGCTTAAAACTATGCAGAAACGAAAAAGGGCAACTAAAAGCTGCCCTAAATTTAGTATCTATAATTTTAAAAAACGATGCTACGCAGCGCTATCTCTGGCCCGCTCAAAACGTTTGCGATCAACTGGATCTAAGTGGATTTTGCGAAGACGAATATTTTTTGGCGTTACTTCCATCAATTCGTCATCTTGGATCCAAGACAAAGCGCGTTCTAGCGTCATACGCGTTGGCGTAGTCAACTTAACCGCATCATCTTTACCAGATGCGCGCATGTTGGTTAGTTTTTTGCCTTTTAAAACGTTGATTTCAAGATCATTCGGGCGTGTGTGGATACCCACAATCATTCCAGCATAAACTTTCTCGCCCTCACCAATGATGAATGTACCACGGTCTTCAAGATTGAACATTGCAAAGGCAACAGAAACACCTTGTCCGTGTGAAATTAGAACGCCTTGATTACGACCGCCAATGTTGCCTTTGAACGGCTGGTAGTCGTGGAACAATCTGTTCATGATCGCTGTGCCGCGTGTATCTGTCATAAGTTCAGATTGGTAACCAATTAGGCCACGTGTTGGCGCATGGAAAACCAAACGCTGACGTGTGCCGCCAGATGATTTAAGTTCAATCATTTCACCTTTGCGTTCAGCCATTTTTTGAACAACGGTGCCTGAATATTCTTCATCAACGTCGATCACAACTTCTTCGATCGGCTCTAATGTTTTGCCATCTACTTCTTTCATCACCACGCGAGGACGCGATACTGCAACCTCAAAACCTTCACGGCGCATTGTTTCGATAAGAACAGCCAGTTGCAACTCGCCGCGACCAGAAACGTAAAAGCTATCATTGCCTGCAGCTTCTTCAATTTCTAGGGCAACGTTGCCTTCAGCTTCTTTGTTCAAGCGGTCGCGAATGATACGGCTTGTTACTTTGTCGCCTTCGGTACCAGCAAGTGGTGAATCGTTCACGATGAAAGACATCGTAACCGTTGGTGGGTCAATCGGCTGTGCTTTTAGCGGCGTGTTTACTGAAGGGTCGCAGAATGTATCAGCAACTGTACCTTTTGAAAGACCCGCAATTGCAACAATGTCGCCCGCAAAGGCTTCATCTAATCCAATGCGTTCCATGCCTCTAAATGCAAGAATTTTTGATACACGGCCAGTTTCTAAAACTTTGCCTTCTGCATTCATAACTTTTACAGCTTGGTTGGGTTTAACTGAACCAGAGTGAATGCGGCCAGTGATGATACGACCAAGGAAAGGGTCTGCTTCTAGAATTGTGCCGATCATAGAAAATGGACCTTCAGCCACTTTTGGCTCAGGTACGTGTTTCATCACAGCGTCGAATAAAGGTTTAAGACCTTCAGATTGGTCACCATCAGCTGATGTATTGATCCAGCCAGCGCGACCTGATCCATAAAGAATTGGGAAATCTAGTTGTTGCTCATTGGCATCTAGATTTGCAAAAAGGTCGAATACTTCATCAACAACTTCTTCGCCGCGAGCGTCGTGACGATCAACTTTGTTGATAACAACAATAGGATTAAGGCCAACTTTAAGCGCTTTACCAACAACGAATTTTGTTTGAGGCATTGGGCCTTCAGCCGCATCTACAAGAAGAATAACGCCATCTACCATAGAAAGAATACGCTCAACTTCACCGCCAAAATCGGCGTGACCTGGTGTATCAACAATATTGATACGAACGCCATCAACTTCAATTGAAGTGGCTTTGGCAAGAATGGTAATGCCGCGCTCTCTTTCAATCTCGTTTGAATCCATCATACGTTCTTGAGTTTGTTCGTTCTCGCGGAATGTTGATGATTGTTTCATCATTTCATCAACGAGTGTCGTTTTGCCATGGTCAACGTGGGCAATGATCGCAATGTTGCGCATTTTCATCGGTTTATGCCTTATATTTTCTTTTCAATCAGGAAATGGGTATCATGTGATTATTGGTCAATTGACCGCTAAATCTGCTTTTTCACCATGTACCATTATAATCTTTGCCGCTCCTTACAGTGTTTTTACACAAAACGGAACCCATAAAGGTGAAATATATCAACAGGGGTTAATGTGGGGTTGGAATGCACCAAAAACGTGTTAATTCTAAGGCCATGAATCAAGATCGAAAAAAGCAAATTGGCGATATAATCTGGGGTAGGCATGAGCGCTGGGGCCATGCGTTTGATTATGTCATGATTTGTGTGATTTTAATTTCTGTCTCTTTAATGGCGATAGAAACACTGCCTAATTTTCCAGAAAAATTTAAAACTCCGTCAGACATTCTGAATTGGGTGGTGATCGTAATTTTTACCATTGAATACACTTTTCGATATTGGACCAGTGAGAAAAAGCTGAAATATGTATTCAGCTTTTGGGGGCTTATCGACTTAGCCGCGATACTGCCTTTTTGGTCGTCCTTGTTTATTGGCCTGCCAGCTGGCGAAACTTTAATGTCATTGCGAATATTACGCGTGGCTAAATTATTACGCTTTGTGGCTAATATGGATTTATTACAACGCGCGTTTGAGCTGATGTGGCGTGATCTATTGGTTGTCTTGTTCCTTGCCGTAATAATGATGTTTTGTACCGCCTTTGGTATTTATGTATTTGAACATGAGGCACAACCTGATGCTTTTAAATCCATTCCGCATTCTTTTTGGTTTGCCATCACAACACTTACAACTGTTGGGTATGGCGATATTTATCCCATCACTACTGGTGGAAAGGCCTTCACATTTTTAATTCTAATGATTGGGCTTGGCGTTGTGGCACTGCCTGCTGGATTGGTAAGCGCAGCCCTTACGCAAGCACGTGAAGAAATAGGCATTGCAAAGGCTGCAAAAAGACGAGCCATATCAGATGCGAAACAGGCTGGTAATGAGGCCGCAGAAATTGCTAATGAAGGCGAGTGATTCGCAGTCTCAAAATTGGCAATTGGACAAATAAATGATTGAAGCAGAAAAAGTAGATTTAACGCCAGAAAACTTAGAGCGTTATGAAGCTGTTATTGAAAAATCTTTGGTGGGCAAAAAATTATCATTTGGCGCTTCAACGGCGCCTTCGTGCATACGTCTTTGCTTTGGTGAATTACACGTTATTGAGCAAAAGTTTGAAACTGTTGCTGGTGAAATTAAAAATGGCGAATACAATTTAATTTTAGAAGAAATGCAATGGCATGTTGAAGAGTACGATCAAATTTTAATGCATGATGAAATGCTTGAAAAAGAAATTGATGAGCTGATTGGTTTTGTCCTTGAGCGTATTGTTAAAAGCATTAAATTTAAGAGTACTGGTTTTGACATTGAATTTGATGGCAACATTAACTTAATTGCAAAATTGGACAAACGCAAAAATGCCGAAAGCCAAGGTGTTCGCTGGTATTTTAGCAAAGGTGAAGAATGGCTGATGACGAACTCTCTATCAGATGCCTCAGCAGGCCAATTGGAAACCAGCCTGCTTAAAGTTGTGTGATAATTCTTAGCAATAAGATTCGACAAGGCCTAATTGGGTATGCGTATAGCGATCGCCATGGGCAAACCCTACTGGTAGGATTGTCTCAATCTCTGCAAGTTGCGTGTCGCTTAGTTTAATGTCTAAAGCTTTCATATTTTCTTCCAAATGTTGCGGCGTTCGGGTGCCTGGAATTGGAATGCATTTATCATCTTGGTGCAGAACCCATGCAATGGCTAAAGCCTGCGCGGTGTATCCATTATCATGAGCGTAATTTTTAAAATGCTCGACGATTGCAACATTTGCGCTGAAGTTTGGTTCTATAAAACGAGGATTGGCACCTCTAAAATCTCTGTCGCGGAATTTGCTTGGGTTAACACCAGCATCGGTTATCATGCCGCGCCCAACTGGAGAGAAAGGAACGAAGGTTGTTTCTAATTCTTTACAGGTTTGGATAAGGCCTAATTCTGGTAATCTTGTCCATAAAGAATATTCGCTTTGAACTGCATCGACATGACCAATTTTACTTGCGCGTCTTAAAGTAGAAGGTGCAATTTCTGAAAACCCTATACCACCAATTTTTCCCTCTTCTTTAAATTTAAGCATGGTCGCCATAACGTCTTCTACTTGGCAATCTTTGGCTAAACGGTGAACGTAATAAAGGTCTACATACTCAACGCCTAAG
The DNA here is from genome assembly GCA_002400845.2 of Hyphomicrobiales bacterium. Lineage (GTDB taxonomy): Bacteria > Pseudomonadota > Alphaproteobacteria > Rhizobiales > Rhizobiaceae > Salaquimonas. The sequence continues at coordinate 6,079 of NVRK02000074.1, read as the reverse complement.
CGTTTTAGCGAACCTTCTAAACTGTCACGTAAGAACTTTTCGGAGTTTTCAATTTTACGTGTTTCAGGATTAAACGCACCTTTGGTGGCTATGGTAAAGGGAGTTTTTTTGCCCTTTAAAAACTCACCAATGATTTCCTCTGAAGTAAATGGACCATAAATAAGTGCTGTATCGATATGGGTGACCCCAAGTTCGACACATTTATCAAGGGTTTTTAAGCTTGTGGCATTCTCGGCCTTTCCAAACATGCCGCCAAAACTCATCGCGCCAAAGCCGATTGGATTTACCTGCGGTCCATTTTTATATAGCTGTCTTGTTTGCATAAATCTCTCCCAATGCGAATGGCTTTTTGTTCGTCAAAATTTTATCAATTAAATATTATATCAGGCCTCGGCCTTCCAGCATTGCTTCTGGGCTTGGTAATTTTCCTCTAAATTTTTTGTAAGCTTTTTCAGGATCGATTGACCCACCGCTTGAGTAAATATATTTTTTAAGGCGTTTGGCAAGTTTAAGATCAAATGGGTCATTGATTTCTTCAAATGCTCTAAAGGCATCTGCGTCTAAAACCTCTGACCACATATATGAATAATAACCTGCTGAATATCCATCACCCGAAAATACATGAGCGAAATGCGGTATGCGATGGCGCATGATAATTGAATTTGGCATGTTTAATTTTTTGAGCTTTTGAGCTTCAAATTTCATTGGGTCAAATGCTGGGTCGCAAACATTTTTAGCCGTGTGATAGGCCATGTCGATGATCGCAGAAGACGTAAATTCTATGGTTTGGAAGCCAGCATTAAATGTTTCTGCCGCCTTCAGTTTTTTAAGCAATGCTTTTGGCATTGGCTTGCCTGTTTTGTAATGCTTTGCATATTTAGATAAAATTTCAGGCACCATAAACCAGTGTTCATACAGTTGAGAAGGTAACTCAACCCAGTCTCTGCTAACGGCAGTGCCAGCAACACTTGGATGGGTAACGTTAGATAAGAGCCCATGCAATGCGTGACCAAACTCGTGGAATAAAGTACGCGCATCGTCTAGCGATAATAAGGTTGGTTCGCCTTTTGCAAAGTTCATTACATTGTAGATGATAGGTTTTTGTTTTCCCGATTTTGTCTCAGCTAATTTGTGTTGGCTTTGAAATGCACTCATCCATGCGCCAGAACGTTTTGAAGGGCGCGCAAAATAATCGCCTAAAAAAGTGCCAACAATTTTACCTTTTTTGTTTTTGACCGAGAAAGTTCTAACATCTGGGTGGTAGGCTTTTACGCCCTTCACTTCGTTTAGCGTTAAACCAAATAAGCGTTCTGCAACATCAAAACAGGCGGTGATGACATTTTCCAATTGTAAATAGGGCTTAAGTTCAGCTTCAGAAAAGTTATATTTTTCTTGGCGCAATTTTTCAGCGTAATGACGCCAATCCCAAGGCGCAACCGTGTGGTTTTTACCTTCGCTAGCAATGATCTTTGCAAGGGCATCTTCTTCAGCTTTAGCTTTAACCAATGCTTTGTCCCAAACATTACTTAAAAGTGCATTTACAGCTTTTGGCGTTTTGGCCATTGTGTTGTCTAGTTTTAGTTCAGCATAATTTTTATAGCCGAGTAATTTTGCTTTTTCGTCGCGTAGCACAAGGGTTTGTTTTACCAAGGGGCGGTTGTCGTTTTTGCCTTTGTGTGCACCGCGTGAGGCAAATGCATTGAATGCTTTTTCACGTAATTCACGGTTTTCGCTGAATGTTAAAAATGGCTCGATGATGGAACGTGAAAGTGTGACGGCATATTTGTTAGCGCCTTTTTTATCCCCCAATCTTTCTTTTGCTGCCGCTGCCATTGAAGATTTTAAGAAGTCTGGAATGCCAACCAACTCTTTTTCATCACTTAAAATGAGTGACCAAGAGGCTTCATCTTTCAGCATGTTTTGTCCGAAATTCGTGCCAATGCCAGCAAGTTCTTCGTTTATATTTGCCAAGCGTATTTGTTTGCTGGGCTTAAGTTTTGCTCCAGATTTTACATAGCTTTTCCAATAGCGCTCTAGCACGATCAACTGTTCATTATCTAAATCTAATGTGTCGCGTTTTTGCCAAAGGGTATCAATGCGTTTGAATAATTTTTTATTCATAGATATTTTAGAAGCGTAGCGAGACATTTTTGGTGAGATTTCGCGTTCTAATTTTTGTATGGTCTCATTGGTATGAGCACCAGAGCGATTCCAAAATATGGCACTGATACGAGATAAATCGTCTTCGCCAGTTTCTAAGGCTAAAATCGTATTTTTAAAGGTGGGTTTGTTTTTGTTGTCGGCGATTTGTTCTATTTTTTTCAAACCCTTTTTCATGGCTATTTTAAAGGCTGGACCAAAATCTTCATCTTTAATTTTTGTGAAATCTGGAAGGCCATTTAGCCCTGTCCATTTGATAAGATTTTTATTTATTTTTATCTGATTTTTACGTGCCATGAAACTTGAATTTCCTACCGTCATATTTAGTTATTCAATATGTAGGATGGAAGGCGTAGTACAACAAGGTTGAGACGTGATTTTTCTAGTCAAATTGTTAAATTATGAAATTAAGTATTGATTGGTATTATGTTATGTCTGCTTTGCGCTCATTTAAAACTTCGCGGACAGATTCCCATAGCAATGAAAACGACTGGAAACCCTCTTCAGTCACGTCATCTGTATCAAGTGCTCGCACCACGGTTTCTAAAATGTAGTAGAGTTCGTCTTTAAGTGTTTTTATAACTTCAATCTCGTCACTTTTTCGCGCTTTGTCTGCTATGTCTAGCAACATGTAATTATAACTATCCATTCGGTTTTTCTGACCGCTCATCAAGCGCGAACGCAGTGCGATAAGAGCAGAACCTACCATTGCGGCAACGGTTATCATAAGGGCAATGGGTTCTGCATTTTCTTGAATGAAAGAGGGTTCGTCTCGGTCGTAATAACTTTGCGCCCCTTCATGCAGAGGAACGGAAGTTCCTTTGTCTAAGTTGGGTTTTTGAATTGCCGAAGCGAGTGAAAACCGAATGACCAGATCCAGTCTGTTTTCAAATAAAATTTTGGTAAGCTCTCTTATAACTTCGGGATCAACATCTTCACGCGAAACAAGTGTTCTTGTAACAGAGGTTGATATAATATTTCTAGAGGGTGCTGGAGGTGCGCCGCTATAAGTTCCCTTTGGAATCATATGGCTTGTTAAAAATGGTCTTTTAACAGAAATCGCTTCTGCTTGGTCTATTTCGATGAGTTTTAAGTTTTTATGTTTTAAACTGGCGTCTTCGTAGAGGTTTAAAATTAAGCGGTCACGTAATGAGCGCACTGTAAATATAGCATCAATCTCGCCTGATAATAATTTATTACCAGCGGCAACAAAAGGCATGGATACCCAATTTACTGCGGTCGCAGATATATCGTAGTGGTCGGCAACTGCCCAAAAAGAACGAAATTCATCTGTTCCAAATGCAGGAATTGCTACCTTTTTGTTTCTAAGATCATTAATGCTGAATATTCTAGTATTGTCGCCTGCAATAATTTGAAAATAGTCAGGGAATAAATCTGCGATCATACGTATGTTAGACACAACGGGTGTGTCTGAACGAATGGTGGCTAAATCAACTTTTCCTTTGTTTAATATAGAAATATTTTGGCTGGAATCTTTTGTGTTTACGACTTTGATTCTCAAAAAGTCGGATTGTCTACTGGCGACATCTGCTATCTCTTGCATCAGTTCGTATGAATCAGATTTATACGGACCAGCCGCAACCACAAGTTCGACAATGGCTTTTTCGCGGTTGATGTATAAATACGCACCAACTGTGCCAACAATTAGAAATGTGGCAATTAATACTGCCCAAAAAACAAAACGTGTTTGATTTGTCGAAGTGACGTTAGCACGCCGCGCTCTATCTCCAGCTAAACTGGATTGTTTAGATTTTTTAGTATTCTTCTCAGCGCCCACAACATGCCCCTAACGCAATAAAATAACAATTGCGTTACTACATTAGCGTTTGTTATTGGCAAGTGCAATCTTAAAGCACTCGCCAATTTGTTCAGTGAAGAACTATTTTTTACGATTTCTTGCCGCCAATGTGCGTAGACGCAGTGCATTTAGGCGAATAAAGCCGTGTGCATCTTTTTGGTCATATGCGCCTTGGTCATCTTCAAATGTTACCAACTCTTCTGAGTAAAGCGAACTGTCACTCATGCGGCCCGTAACAATTACATTGCCTTTATAAAGTTTAAGGCGAACTTTACCTTCTACGCGGTGTTGAGAATGGTCAATTGCGGCTTGTAGCATTTCGCGCTCTGGCGAGAACCAAAAACCGTTATAGATAAGTTCTGCATAGCGAGGCATTAATTCGTCTTTTAAGTGTGCCGCACCGCTATCAAGCGTAATAGACTCAATTGCGCGGTGAGCCGCTAGCAAAATAGTTCCACCTGGTGTTTCATAAACACCGCGTGATTTCATACCAACAAAACGATTTTCAACAAGGTCTAAACGGCCAATGCCATTGTCTCTGCCAAAGTCGTTTAGTTGGGCAAACAATGTTGCCGCGCTTAAGCGTTTGCCGTTAAGGGCAATTGCATCGCCTTTTTCAAATTCAATTTCAATTTCTGTTACAACATCTGGTGCATCCATTGGAGACACTGAGCGTTGGTGCACATATTCTGGGGCTTCTACCCACGGGTCTTCTAGTATTTTACCTTCAGATGAAGAGTGCAACATGTTTGCATCAACAGAAAATGGTGCTTCGCCGCGTTTGTCTTTTGGTACAGGAATTTGGTGCTCTTCAGCAAATTTCAATAGGTCTGTACGTGATTTAAATTCCCAATCGCGCCAAGGCGCAATTACCTTAATGTCTGGGTTTAATGCGTAAGCAGCAAGTTCAAAACGAACTTGGTCATTGCCTTTGCCTGTTGCACCGTGAGCAATTGCATCGGCGCCAGTTTCTTCTGCAATTTCGATAAGACGTTTAGAAATAAGTGGACGGGCGATTGATGTGCCAAGCAAATAAACGCCTTCATAAGCAGCATTTGCGCGGAACATTGGAAAGACAAAATCGGATATGAATTCTTCGCGAAGATCATCAACATAGATTTCTTTAATGCCCATCATTTCTGCTTTTTTACGAGCAGGACCCAATTCTTCGCCTTGGCCCAAGTCTGCAGTGAAGGTAACGACTTCTGCATCAAGTTCGGTTTGAAGCCATTTTAAAATAATGGATGTGTCTAGGCCGCCAGAATAGGCAAGAACTACTTTTTTAACGTCTTTGGCAATTATGCTCATTTTAAATCTTCTTTTAAAGAATTAGGCTGAGGCGAGCTTACTAAACTCAACTTCCCTGCCAGTTAATATTTGTGTGCAATCTAGTCGGAATTTATAACAGCGCAAGGCTTAATTTTTTGTTGCTAAACTGAATTTCTCTAACCATAGTTGTTTCGTACTGTATTAGCATATTTTGATTGGATACTTCGTGCACTTTATACCTGAAACGAGCGTGCTTTTAGCTTATTTAGCTGGCGTAATAATCATTACCCTAACGCCCGGCCCAGATATGACTTTCTTCATATCTCGTGCCATTGGTCAAAGTGTTCCTGCTGGCCTTGCGGCTTTTGCTGGCGCGTCGTTTGGCATTTTGGTGCACACAGCTTTGGTCGCATTTGGTCTTGCCGCACTTATTGTTGCTTCGCCAACGTTCTTTTTGGCTTTGAAATTATTTGGTGCGATCTATTTAGCCTATCTTGCCTATCAAGCACTAAGATATGGTTCGACCTTTACTGTTTCGGAGAAAAAGCAAAAACCACGCTCGCTGTTTAGTAATTGGCTACAGGGCGTTGGTATTAATTTGCTTAATCCGAAAATCATCTTGTTTTTTATGACATTTTTACCGCAATTCATCTCAGTTAATGATCCGCATGCTACTGGAAAGCTGTTCTTTTTAGGCTCACTATTTGTGGTTGTTGCCATTCCAATTTTGGTGCCAATGATATTAGCGGCTGGTAAATTTTCTGGTTGGCTTTTGGCTAACCCTAAAATTATGCGTGGTATGGATTATTTGTTCGCCACTGTATTTGGAGC
>NVRK02000073.1 GCA_002400845.2 Hyphomicrobiales bacterium | reverse complement strand
TTTTTCTAAGTTAGCAACATAATCGTCAAAGCGTTTAACAGTAATTTCGCGTGGGTTTAAAAATCTATGGCCTTGCGTTTTATTGCCAGCGATAAACCCATCCACTTCAAATGGAATAATTTCAGGCTCTTCTGTTTCTGGTCCAAAGGTACACAAAATAGACTGCAATGGACGCACCCATTTTAGCGCGCCAGATTCACGGCTCGCCTCGCCCCAACGCATGGACTTTGGCCAAGGGAAACTGCGAATGATATTTGGCATTACATCAGCAATAATGTCTTTTGCTTCACGGCCTGGCTTTTCTATGACAGCAACATAAAAGTCGCCCTTTTTAGGATCGTTTTGAATTTTCGCATCATCAATGGAAGCCAAACCAGAACCGCGCAAAAAACCCGCAATGGCTTTTTCATGCGCATCTGTTCTTGGGCCTTTGCGCTCTTCGCGTATATCAGCAGATTTTGCGGTTACTCCGCGCACGTCTAAAACCAAACGGCGGGGCGTCCAATATTCTTTCGCGCCTTCATAAGTAAGGCCGCTATCCACCAAAGCATCGGTGACAAGTTTTTTCAAATCACCTGCCGCTTTGCGTTGCATGCGTGATGGAATTTCTTCTGAGAAAAGTTCAAGTAATAAATCAGGCATTAGTTTACTCCACCAATTAGAATTGGCGCATGCTGTTTTTTAATTTTGTGTGTCCTCGTTTCACTGCGGTCACACGGGCTTGCTGGAATTTCTTCTGAGAATAATTCTAATAATAGATCAGGCATTATAACACTTTGCGCTGTAAAATTTCGTTGCGCTTGGCCTAGCAAATGGCGTGTTAAATGTCGATACTGAAAGGAGCCAACCCATTAAATAGGTCGGCTCAATCGATCTAATATTGCATTAACCGATATAAAAATCTGCTTCGCTAATGTCTGCCATTTCAACTTCTTCCAATATTAGTGCAGAATTGCCTATTTCTAGCAGCGTTGCATTTCCCACTTGTGTCATTGATTGTCTCAAATCGTTGAAGCTGAGTGTTGTATCTTCAATCAATATTTTATCAACACCAAGTTCGAAATCAAAGACTGTGTCAATTCCAAATGAACCACCATGACCATCGCTTTGAAATAGTATTATGTCTTCGCCTTCGCCTAAAAAGATACCGTCATTGCCTTTACCGCCAACGATAAAGTCAGAACCAGCACCAGCTTCAATGAAATCGTCACCATCGCCGCCGATTAATCCATCATGGCCTGCGCCACCTGAAATATAATCGTCTCCTGCACCACCAAAAATAACATCATCACCACCGCCACCAATCAACGCATCTGAACCAGCGCCACCGTCTAGTTCATCATCGCCCATATCACCAAGTAAAACATCATCGCCTGTTCCTGCGGTCAGTCTGTCGTTACCATAACCACCTTCCATAAAATCGTGACCGTCGCCTCCTATCAAAAGGTCATTGCCAGTACCGCCTACTATATGGTCATCGCCTTCCCCACCAAAAAGTATATCGTCACCCATATCACCAAATAAACTGTCATCGCCCTGCTTTGCGTAAATCTCATCATTACCCGTGCCGCCATAAATTACATCATCCCCAAGAGTATAAGCGTCTTGGTAAATATCATCACCGCCAAGTAAAACTACAACATCATCAGCATCAGTACCAACGACAATCTCGCCCGCATCAGTACCAACAATGACATTCACATCTTGTGAAGGAGTTCCATCATCTGAGTCGCCAGTAATACCCATCAACACACCATCGACTAATTGCACATCGTTGAGGGTAACATTTTCAATTAAAAACAACTGAGCTGAATCATTTACGCCCTGTAGAACAACACCAGTCTGTGTGGCTACAAGCTGATAACTTTGTTCTGAATTTGTCACTTGTATCTTATCGACCAGAGGGTCAAAATCTTTAATTGTGCGCAAGCCATTTTGCGAACCAGCCATTACCTCTTGATAGACAGTATCAGCACCTTCGCCCATTGTGATATCTATTTCGCGAACATCATCTTTTAGGTGAATTTTATCGTCACCCGCGCCAGCATCAATTGTTACCTTTAATGGGTTTGTACTGCCCAAAGTTGGGTCATAAGTGAATACATCGTCACCATTAAATAAAGATGCAAAAGACTGCATTTGTGTGAGTTCTTCTATAGATAAATTTATATTCTCAATATTTATGGTGATTGATTCAACCACTCTGTGCTGAACAATTTTATGAAAGACAAGTGTATAATTGTTGACTATGCCAGATGTTACGCCACCACTTTCACCAGCTACAAAACCTGTACCTGTAAATTTGTGATTATAAGAAATTGCGTTTCCGCCATATGGAAAACTTATTTGATCGTCGCTTATCCAACGACTACTAACTTTAGAAAAATATTCGCTCGGTGTATTAGACGCATAGGCGTTTAACATGTATTGAGAAATTAACTCTGGTGTTAAATTTCTAGAATTTGATGTAATCTGAACCATAAAAACTGTCCTAATAATCAATAAAATATTTGACCGTTAGAACATGTGATTAAATTAGCCACAACTTAAAGGTGAGGTTAACCTTACTAGATAAAATTGTAAGTAATTGGATTTATTTACGAATAATCAAAATCACTATCGTGAAGATCTAGCTAACTTACAATCATTATTTTTAGACTTTTTATTGCAAATTTTAACTGCTTTAAATTCAGCATCTTTCACATATTTATTATTGTAATTAATACCACAATGCGTGCCTTCGGGATTTTGAGCAAAGGCCCATTGCTTACTGTAATTTTTTGAAATTTTTACTTTCCATTCAGCACATTTTTTTTTGTGAATAATATGAGGTCGATCATGCGCGTTTACATTCATTGAAAATGCCGTCACAGCCGCTGCAATCATGAATTTTAATATAAGTTTCAAAATAATACCCCTACATATATAAAATTGAAACTTAATAAAGATACATCTGAAAATCAACCTAAAATTGAATTTAGTTACTGAGCACCACCAGCTTCAGTTTTTAAAAATGCCTCGCCGCAGGCTTTTGACAATGTGCGAACACGCAAGATATAGCTCTGGCGTTCGGTAACCGATATTACGCCGCGTGCATCAAGCAGATTAAAAACATGTGATGCTTTAATGCATTGGTCGTAGGCTGGATGCGCCATAATAATGGACTTGCCATTTTTAGGATCAATCTCTTCTTGAGCCAAAATAGCCATGCATTCTTTTTCTGCATCTTTAAAATGTTGAAACAAAATATCTGTGTCCGCAACGTCAAAATTCCAGCGTGAATATTCGCGCTCAGTTTGTTGAAACACATCGCCGTAAGTTACTTTGTCATTGCCTTCGCGGCCGTTGTAATTGAGGTCGTAAACATTATCGACATCTTGCACATACATTGCCAAGCGCTCTAGCCCGTATGTTAACTCGCCAGCAACGGGCGAACATTCAACACCGCAGACCTGTTGAAAATAGGTGAATTGCGAAACTTCCATGCCATCGCACCAAACTTCCCAGCCCAGCCCCCATGCGCCAAGTGTTGGGCTTTCCCAATCATCTTCTACAAAGCGAATGTCGTGCAAAGCTGTATCAATGCCAATTGCTTTTAGCGAACCTAAGTATAGTTCTTGCAGGTTTGGCGGAGAGGGTTTGAGCAATGTTTGGTATTGATAATAATGCTGCAAACGGTTTGGATTTTCGCCATAACGCCCATCTGTTGGGCGACGTGACGGCTGAACATAAGCCGCATTCCACGTTTTTGGACCCAGCGCACGAAGGGTTGTTGCAGGGTGAAAAGTACCCGCCCCCACTTCCATGTCATAGGGCTGTAATATGACACAGCCATAGTCTGCCCAATAATTATGAAGTGCTAAAATCAACCCTTGAAAAGAACGGGTTGGGTGCATGTGTTTTGGAATGTTTGAAACTGAATTTGCGGTCACGAAAGGCCTCGAAGTATCACCTGAAATATTGCATTTGCTAAAGCACGGGTTGGCCCAATCGTCAAGAAAAGGCCCACATGCTCTTGGCAAGTAGATAGCTTTGTTTGAAGGTTGGGGCAATAGTAGAGCGCGGCTTATTTAAGCGTACTTATTTGGCAGGAATGCTGATTTTGCCACTGCTAATAAAAACAGCAGAACCTGCCACCCTAACCGCTTGTATTTTACCGTTTGATACATCTATTTCTAAGTCAATATTGCTTGGGCGGCCCATGTCGTAGCCTTGGAATAATGAAAATTCGTTTTGACCTTCGTTTAAGACACCACTATTTAAGAGTTGAGAGGCTAAAATTGCAGACGCCGAACCCGTTGCAGGGTCTTCCATAATGCCAGACAATGGGTCGAACATACGCCCAT
>NVRK02000072.1 GCA_002400845.2 Hyphomicrobiales bacterium | reverse complement strand
TACAAAAAAGCAGAAGGCGTAGACAGCTATGCACCCAGTGAAGATCCGGGTGTAAAATCTGTTCACGCAATTTATGATTATTACAAATCAAACGGCATCGACACCATTGTAATGGGCGCATCATTTCGCAACTCAGATCAGATCAAAGCATTGGCAGGTTGTGACAACCTAACGATTGGTCCAAAATTCTTAGATGAAATGAGCAAGGACAATTCAGAGCTTCCGCGTGTGCTTTCTCCGGAAAATGCAAGCGGTGTTGCAAAAATTGAAATGGATGAAGCAACATTTCGTTGGCAGATGAATGCAGATGCCATGGCGACTGAAAAACTTGCAGAAGGCATTCGCAATTTTGATAAAGATCATCAAACATTGATTAATCTTGTTGCTGAGAAAATGGCATAAAGATTAGGAAACTAAAATGATAGAAGAACCAGCCGCCCTTACCATTCGCCGTAATTTTAAACGTCCTACTCAAAAGCAAATCGACTTTTTCAAAGACATGCCAACTGGGTTTGTTTGCGATGCAATGAATGGCAAAGGTGCGCTGGATTATTCTATTCAACCCATTGGAGATGGGCGAGATATCGATTGCCGCGCTGTTGGCCCTGCCCTTGTTGCAGACAATGGCCCGGGCGAAATTTTGGGCACTATGGCGGCGCAACACATTTTAGAAGCAGGCGACATTGTAATCGCGGCTGTACATGGACACGAAAACTGCTCTGTTTGTGGCGACCAATTTGCTGGCATGCTTAAAAACAAAGGCGCGGCTGGTTTTGTAACAGACGGGCAAATGCGCGACTATGAAGGCGTTGTCGAAGTTGGCATGCCTGTATGGTGCAATGGCCTTAGCCCAAATTCGCCCTACGCCAAAGGGCCTGCATGGGTTGGCTTTGGCGCTAACATTGGCGGCATGCGTGTTGAGAGCGGTGACTTAATTGTTGCTGACAGAAATGGCGTTGTGGTTATTCCATTCGACCAAATTGATGCCGTGTCAAAACAAGTAAGCCACATTAAAACGCTAGAAGACGCTTTGGAAGAAAAAGTAAAAGCTGGCTTTAGCAAAATGCAAGCGATTGAAGACATGATCGAAGATGGTAGTGCAGTTGTGGTGGATTAAAACATAGTAGATTAGTGCCAGTATTGCATTTCAACTCTTAATTTTAATGCAGATCAATTATTCGATAGCCGTGGATTAGCGTTTACTATCCATTCAGTTCCAGTTTTTGCTAAATTTCGCCAACTTGACAGTAAGAAACGATCGAACCAAACTATTAAAATTAAATCTCTTCTCAGATGGATTCGCATCATACAAAGATGTATTAGAGCGCTGCCAGAACATCGAATGAGCAAACCTGCGAATTCTTGCTTAAGTCCAGGAAGCATAGCTGGAACAGCTACTCTTGCTTCTTCCGTGGGTAATTCACCTGTTAGCATAAACCAGTGTATCAATGATTGTGCAGATTCTAATGTTTTATCACTCATTCTAATTCCGTTCAAAATTTCTAATCTTCAAACAAACACGAAATACTGGAATCAACACCAAGATATTCGTACATATAAACCCGAAAAAGTAATTATTTCTAAAAAACCCTCCCCATATAAAAATGTTAAAAACCATTAATGAAGAACAAATCCAACCATAGTTTAAGCATTTTCTTTGATATACATTTACAATGCCTTTTTTATTTCTTTTTAATCTGTAAAATAAATTCTCTCTAGAAAAATCAAGCGATACATTCAGTCCTTTAAGGGCTAAGAGAGTTTCCATTTTGTTTTTATAAATCAAAATATAGCCGTACAAAAGAAACGGGTTGACCATAAATAAAATCACTCTAATATCCCACATCCACATCCCCCCTTCTCTCGCTAACGATCCACCCAGAATCATACCCATTATCAGCCATTTTTAAAATCCTATTTACGCTTTACCAATAAATACAACACCCAATGTCAGTAAAACTATCCAACCTATAATTCCTAAACAACCATTAACTACCCCTAACAAAGCCACCTCCCGGTGCAGCTTATAATCGAGGGTACCAGGAGTGCTTAGCCTCCAGTAAAAAAAATGCAAAAAACTATGTGATAAAAGCTCCCATCTAAATCTAACTGATTTATACTTAGGCCTCATCATCTGCCGGCGATAATTTAATTGCGGCAATATGGTTACCAACAATAGGCCAAGCGCAAGTAAATTTATCAAACTTCTTCCTTCAAATCACTTCTCAATCTCTGGGGCGCATATTGGCGAGTTAAGAATATATTAGCTGAGACAGAAATTGACGCACAACAAACGGCGCGGTGACAAAACGCCTGCACTAAAACACCACACAAAAATCTATAAACTGAATAAAGCCCCATAAATCCCCCAATAACAAACCCGTTAAAAAAATGCGGGTTTAGCCCTCTCAAATAAAAATAGTCGAATATGCTTATCAGATACGTGTCAAAACACCATGGCACAACAATTACGTGTGTACTGATGCAGATAAATATTTATATGAGAAAATTGTATTTATTGAGTACCACATAGGGCAAACATTTTGCATCAAAGTGCATACAATAACAATTTTTGGGAATACTGTTTAGAAAAACTTGACTGCTCTCGCGTATTTGTTCTGCAAATGTGCTGCCGCTAAAATATTTTACTTTATTGAGAGTTTGAACAATTATTATGTTGCCTCGCCGTATTGCTTCGCAAACGTCTGTGCAACTTGTGCACTTCGCACAATAGCAGGTAGTGAAGTGATCTAAAGCTCTCGGCGATTTTCCAATCGCCTGCCGCTGACAATATTGTCTATGATGAAATACAGAACGCATTTTGTTTTACAAAATGCTTTATGGCTGGGGTGGTAGGAGTCGAACCTACGGTACACGCTACCAAAAAGCGTTGCCTTACCACTTGGCTACACCCCAACAGCACGCTTCCTATACGAAACAAGTATTGTCTTCGCAAGACAACAATTGCGTAATTTTCACTTTTATTTTGACTATTTTGCCAAACACCGCAAAACTCGCGTTAGAAGCGTATTTTTTAGCGTAAAAACCCTATTGTTATTCCTTATTAATGAGACTTTGTATGACAAATAATTCAAACCTTGTGGAAATATGCGTTCAATTCTTTAAAAAACTGCAAAAAAACAACAACAGAGCGTGGTTTAATGACCATAAAGAAGAATATGAACGGGAAATAAAAAAGCCAGCCGAGTTTTTAGGCGATATTTTGCAACATGAACTAGACGATTTAACCAGCGCGTCGCATAAAGCCAAAGTTTTTCGAATCTATCGCGATGTTCGCTTCTCTAAAGACAAAACACCTTACAACACGCATTTGCACATTGGCTTTGCGCCCTTAAGCGAGGCTAATTTTGCACCAAGTTGGTATTTTGGCATTTCACCCGAATATTTTATCTGTGGCTGTGGCATGTTCGATTTTAAAGGCCAAACGCTCGTAGACTATCGCAACCATGTAGCTGGGCCTAAGGGCGGCAATTTGAGCGAACTCTTGACCCGTTTGCAAGATACAGGCATGCGCATTGATGAGCCTATCTTAAAACGCGTTCCAGCAGGATTTGACAAAGAACATGTGCGCGGAACTTTGCTGAAACATAAAAAATTGGTCGTTTGGAAAGATATGGCAGAGACATTTGCCAAAAACGATGATGATTTGGTTCGTGCCTGTATGTCTGCGTTTAAAGAAATGAAACCACTCTACGATTATTTAAAGCGCATGAATTGATTTGGTATGGCGAATTGGGCAAAATACTGTCTTTCGCAATTAATTTGACCAATTGTAAAAATGCATTATAAGAAATGCACGAAAAGAATTGTTTGTGGTGATTTGGCCGGTCGGCTTGCAGCCACGTTAAAAAAATCGCTAAAGGGCCGTGTTGCAGAACCGGTAGCGATCTATATCGAAAATATCTGCAACGGACCTTTTATTATGCCAATACGTATTCCTGATAAATTACCTGCCCGCAAAACGCTGGAAACAGAAGGCGTTATGGTAATGAACGAGACCGAAGCGTCTCGCCAAGATGTTCGCCCTTTACAAATTGCATTGCTAAATTTGATGCCGAATAAAATTCGCACCGAAACACAAATTGCACGCCTTGTTGGTGCCACACCTTTGCAAGTTGAATTGACTTTAGTACGCATAGGTTCGCATAAGGCAAAGAATACATCACAAGACCATTTGATCGACTTTTATGAGACGTGGAATGATATTAAAGATCGCAAGTTTGATGGCTTTATTATTACGGGTGCGCCAATAGAAAAACTTGAATTTGAAGATGTAAATTATTGGACCGAAATTGAAGAGATTTTAGATTGGACCAAAACCAATGTGCATTCGTGTTTCTTTATTTGCTGGGGCGCGATGGCCGCAATAAAACATTTTCACGACATTCCAAAATATGAATTAGAGAAGAAAGCTTTTGGGGTTTATCGCCACAAAAACTTAAAATTCAATTCGCCCTATTTATCTGGATTTTCCGATGACTTTTCTATTCCTGTATCAAGATGGACAGAAGTGAGAGCAGAAGATATTAAGCCAGAATTGGGTTTGCAATTGCTAATGGATAGCGATGTTACAGGCCCATGCTTAATTGCAGAAGAAACTGGCAAGCGTTTGTATATTTTCAATCATATTGAATATGATTCAACTTCACTTAAAGAAGAGTATGACCGTGATGTTCAAATGGGCACGCCTATGGATGTTCCCCATGATTATTATCCAAATGACGATCCATCTTTAGATCCGCAAAACAGATGGCGCTCTCATGCGCATTTGCTATTTGGTAATTGGATAAATCAGGTTTATCAAAATACAAAATTTAACCTTTGTGATATTGGGAAAAAGTAAGTTGGTTGCCCCCATAATGTGATTTGCCCCCATAAATTTCACAAAACTATGACTTGCCAAATACGTTCCGCCTGTTGCACATTAAGACATTCAATTTGAACATGGCATTTATTATATATGGCACGACCTTCGTTTAGAACTAATTTTGACCCTTGCTACGGCGAGGCCATTACGGTTGCCGATACGGTTCAAAGAATTACAGCTCCTAATCAAAGTGCTTTTACTTTTTACGGCACCAATACTTATATTATTGGTGATAAAAATGTTGCGCTCATTGATCCAGGCCCTTTGCCAAAGGCAGATGATATCTGCAACCATTTAGATACTATTTTAACCGCTCTTAAGGGGCGCTCACTTACACATATCATAATTACGCACACCCATATGGACCACTCGCCTTTGTCACGTGAATTGGCAAATATTACTGGCGCTAAAACATATGGGCAAGGCCCACACCGTAATGCGCGCGCGTTACATTTGGGTGAAATTAACTTGCTAGACGCGGCAGGCGATAAAGATTTTGTCCCAGATGTGTTTTTGAAACATGGCGATATCATTGAGGGAGATGGGTTTAAATTAGAAGCTATATTTACACCCGGTCATGCAATGAACCATATGGCCTTTGCTCTTTTAGACACACAATATTTATTTTCGGGCGATCATGTAATGGCTTGGGCAACCAGCATTGTTGCGCCGCCAGATGGCTCTATGAAAGACTATATGAACTCTCTCGACATATTTGCAGAACGCGACGAGACTGTCTATTTCCCAGGCCATGGCGGCAAAGTAGAAAAAGCAAAAGAGTTCGTTCGAGCGTTACGTGCACATCGTAAAATGCGCGAAACTGCTATACTTCACCGTTTTAGAAAAGGCGATGAAACAATCGCTGAAGTCGTTGCTGTAATTTACAAAAATACGGATAAAAGGCTGCATGGCGCAGCAAGCCTCTCGGTGTTTGCGCATATTGAAGACTTGCTCGATAAAAAACTAATTAGCTGCCAAGGCACACCTTCTTTAGAAGCTAAATACGCACCAATAGTTTAAATAGCGGCATATATTTTACTTCTTAATTTTACTCTTAATTTTCCACAGATGCACCAACAAGCGCTTTGTCTAATCTTGTGAAAAATTCACTAATGTATTTTGCATTATTGCCAAAGTCATGTGGGCCCCATTGGCTAGAAGCACGCATGTCTACTTGGGTATCATTACCATCTGGAGAAAGCCTAATAACAACATCAGACTCTAATTTTATAAGAGCGCTTTTAATTTTTGCCTGAAAAATGATTTCTTTTTCTTCAATCACTTCTTCTACTTCAGCAACTTTTTTTGCCTTCTTAGATTTTTTCTTCTTTTTAGGCTTTTGTTTTTTTGCCAATTTTTTAGTTGCTTTTTTGTCGCCCTCTAATTCTAATTCTTCGGGAGCATTTTTTGGGGGGATGTTTTCAGATGCAATAACGCTCCAGCCCAAATTTTTTAAAACCTTTTCTACTTCACGCGACACGCGGCTTGTCGGCAATAAATAATCTCTATTAACAACGTCAGGATAAGACGCGACTATTAACCGTGCCTGATACTTATTGTAGTCAACAATTTTTGATCCGCTTGTCATTGTATTTAGGTATTGAGGCGGGTTTAACACATCTGTTGCAAGGTCATTTAAGGTTGGATTGTTAAGCGCTAGAACCAACTGATACGCAAAAGGTGTCAATAATATTGTGGCAAGCAATATTCCGTTAACAGTAATGCGCCCACCTTTTGAGCCCTTTTCCCAAAGCTCTACCGCTGCCCAAAGACCAAACAAAATTGAGGTGATAAGCATTGAGATGCCAAATGCAAAAAGCCAAAATACTTGTTCTGAATCAATGCTGCCAGTTCGGTGCAAAAATACAGCTAATATTAAATAGGGAATTGCAAGAACAGAAATACGTAAGCACCATATGGCTGCTTTAGATTTTCGTCTGTTATAGTAGCCTGCCATTTAAGGTAGTTCCCCGTATCAATTCAATTTCTACTTATAAATGATAGATGCAAAAATGATTTATCAATTTTTGTTCAAAGACTGTTGCGAGCGTATCTTAAAGTGATACTACCGCCTTTTTTATATCCAATTAGTATTTTGAAATGACTTTGTAAACGATGTTGTTTCAGGAGTAAAATGTATGGCTATGAATAAAAAGAATACCCTTCTAATTGAAAAGGTAAAAGTGCACACAAATGCACAATACGCGCTTAAAAGCCAACTTGAAGGAAATAAAATAGATCCAAAATCATTTGGTAAAGTTGTTGAAGAAATATGCCTAGAATTTGGTTTTAGAATATTATTAGAAATACCATCACCACTCATTGAGAAAAAAACGTGTGCTAAACAAACCAAACAAACTGGTATTGGTACGGCAATTGCAATTTTATGCCCCGACAAAAATGGATGTTCATTGCTTTTTGCGATTTGCAAAAGTAAGCGTTCAAAAATTGTCATCTTTGATGAGAAACAAATTCCTCATTCCATTGTAGAACTTGCTTGGTCTTATGCCACTGTATTATCACTATTACCAAGGGTACCTTGCATTAATAAAACACAAAAAACCGCTTAATTATTATTTAAAATTATTTCGCAAATTTAAGTGTTGCCTGCGCGGCAGCCAGACGTGCAATAGGCACACGGTAAGGAGAACAAGAAATATAATCCATTCCAATGGATTCAAAAAATTCTATCGATTTTGGATCACCTGCATGTTCACCACACGCGCCAAATTTAAGTTCAGGCTTGGCCTGTCTACCGCGTTCCATTGCGATTTTCATTAAATCACCCACGCCCTTTTCATCAATTTGAGAAAATGGATCGCGTTCAATAATGTTCTTCATTTGGTATTTTTGTAAAAATTGCGGCGCATCATCACGCGAAATACCAAAGGTTGTTTGCGTTAGATCGTTTGTACCAAAGGAAAAGAAATCGGCAGACAATGCGAGCTCAGCCGCACGTAAAGCGGCGCGCGGCAACTCTATCATTGTACCCATTTTGTATTTAACAACCGTGCCAGTTTCTGCCATAACCTCATCTGCAATTTTGGTGATGATGTTATGAACATACTCATATTCGGCGCGCAAACTTATCAGCGGCACCATTATTTCGATATCGCCTAGATTACCAGAATTGTTGGCAACTTCAGATGCCGCTTCAAAAATAGCACGTGCCTGCATTTCTGCAATTTCAGGATAAGAGATTGCAAGTCTACAGCCTCTTAATCCAAGCATTGGGTTTACTTCTTTAAGGTCTTCGGCACGTCTTTTAAGTTGCGCTAAGCTAATGCCCATTGCGGTTGCAACGCGGTCCATGTCCACTTCATTGTTTGGCAAAAATTCGTGTAATGGTGGATCAAGCAATCTAATATTAACCGGTCGCCCTGCCATAATATCAAACAACTCTACAAAGTCTTTACGCTGCATGGGCAATAGTTTTGCCAAAGCTTTGCGACGACCTTCTTCATCGGTTGCCAAAATCATTTCACGAACAGCAACAATACGCTCACCTTCAAAGAACATATGTTCGGTACGACAAAGGCCAATGCCTTGCGCGCCAAATGAATATGCTAATTGAGCGTCTTTTGGCATTTCAGCATTGCTTCGCACTTCCATTCGGCGGATATCATCAGCCCAGCTCATGAGAACACCAAATGCGCCAGACAATTTACGGTGGTCCATTTCAACACCGCCAACTAATACTTGCCCCAAACTACCATCAAGTGTAATTACTTCACCCTTTTTAATGGTACGCCCTGCAACTCTTAACTCTTCATTTTCTAAATTTATGCGCATTTCATTTGCGCCTGATACGCATGGTATTCCCATGCCACGGGCAATAACGGCCGCATGACTTGTCATACCACCGCGCTGTGTTAGTACGCCTTGCGCAACCTTCATGCCGTGAATGTCTTCTGGGCTCGTTTCTGTGCGAACCAAAATAACATGTTCACCAGCGGCCTTTAAAGCTTCTGCATCTCTAGAAGAAAACACAACTTTACCTGTGGCGGCCCCAGGTGATGCAGCTAAGCCTGTTGTTAAAATATCGCGCTCAACGCCTTTGGCAATGGTTGGATGTAGCAATTCTACCAGCGAAGAAGCGTCTATGCTTGCGACAGCTTCTTCCTTAGAAATCTTACCCTCTTCAACCATATCAACCGCAATTTTTAATGCAGCACTGGTTGAGCGTTTGGCAGAGCTCGTCTGCAAAATCCAAAAACTACCCGCTTCAACAACGAACTCAATTTTTTGTAAATCTTTAAAATGCTTTTCCAATACAATTGCCGCATTTTTTAATTGAGCAAAAGCTTGAGGCATTTGTGTTTCATACGATGTTTTTGCGCGTGCCTCATCAAGCCCTTTCACAGAAATTGCATGAGAGGTGCGAATGCCAGCGGAGGCATCATCGCCTTGCGAGTTTTCTAAAAATTCACCGTGAAGTTTGTTTTCGCCAGATAACGGATGACGCGTAAATGCAGTGCCAACGGCAGAAGCATTGTCCTTATTGCCAAATACCATTGTTTGCACACTAATCGCAGCGCCATAGGTTTCGTTTGTATTATTAATCGTGCGATACATTTTTGCACGAACGCTGTTCCACGATAGATAGATCGCTTCAATCGCACCCAATAATTGTGTCATTGTATCTTGCGGAAAAGCTTCGTCAGTTTCTTCAACGATTAGGGCTTTGTATTTTTCAATCACTTGTTGCCAGTCTGCGGCATTAAGCTGTGTATCGCTCGTGTAATCTTTGTTCGATTTTATTGCATCTAAAACATCTTCGAAATCAGAATGATCGACATCTAAAATAATCGCACCATACATTTGGATAAAGCGTCTATAGCTGTCTAATGCAAAGCGTTTATCTCCTGTTTCATTGGCAAATGCTTCTACGGTTTTATCGTTCATACCCAAGTTTAAAACTGAGCCAACTAAACCAGTCATTGCAGTTGCAGCACCAGAACGCACAGAGATAAAGAGCGGTTTATCTATGGAATTAAAATTTCTGCCCGTTTGGGCTTCGAGATTTTTTAGTGAAGCTAAAATCTCATTTCTTAGAGCATCATTTAAAGACTTTTCATTTTCATAAAATGCATTGCAAGCAAGTGTAGAAATCGTAAAGCCATTGGGTACTGGCAAACCAAGACTTGTTAGCTCGGCAAGATTTGCACCTTTGTGGCCTAATAATAGATGTGGAAAGGCATTGCCCTGTGCAATGCTATCGGCATCATTACTACTAAAATCGTAAATCCATTTAACAGCCATTATTTAGTGCACCAGTTGAGAGGCTTTCGCTCTATTCACTTTAATTATTTGTATTGGTGAAAAACCAACATGTATTTATCTGTTCTAGTAAGCGATATCATAGCCTTGCGCAATTGTACCTAAGGCAAAGACGTCGCAGATAAAATATTAAAGTAAGACAATTAATAAAATCTATTCTGGTAAGAATTAGTCGTAATAATTAAACCGCATCGCGCAAATCTTCAGCTTGTTGTAAGCTTACAGAAATAAGTTGCGACACACCGCGCTCGGCCATTGTAACACCAAACATACGATCCATACGCGCCATTGTAATTGGATTGTGCGTAATGATTACAAAACGCGTATTCGTCGATGCTGACATTTCGTCCATTAAATTACAAAAACGCTCAACATTATGGTCATCAAGCGGTGCGTCGACCTCATCGAGTACGCATATTGGTGCAGGGTTTGTTAAGAAAACCGCAAAGATAAGCGCCATAGCAGTAAGCGCTTGCTCACCACCAGAAAGTAGCGTCATTGTTTGTGGTTTTTTACCTGGAGGGCGTGCCAAAATTTCTAGGCCAGCTTCAAGTGGATCATCAGATTCAATTAATTGAAGCTCAGCAGTACCACCGCCAAATAGATGCGTGAACAAACGCTTAAATTGATCGTTCACAACATCAAATGCTTCAAGCAAACGCTCGCGGCCTTCTTTGTTAAGACTGCCAATTCCAGTGCGCAAACTTTTGATTGCTTCAATTAAATCATCACGTTCAGATGTTAGTGCATCGCGTTGTTCTGTGATCTCTGTTTGCTCGTGATCTGCGCGTAAATTAACAGCGCCCAAACGTTCCCGTTCAATTTTTAATTTTTCAAGCTTTGCATCCGTTGCAACTAATTGTGGTAGAGGCGTGCCCTCTTCTAGGTCAGCCATGCCCAATGTTTGGTGAGGGCGACATTCCATTTCGTCAACAATACGCGCTTCAATTTCTGAGCGGCGTTCTTTAGCGGCATTTGCGCGTTCTTCAGCTCTGGCACGTTGCTCGCGCACCTGCGACAAATCACCAATCGTTTGGCGCGCTAATTTATCTGCTTCGGCCAGATCAGTTTCAGCTTGCGCTAATATATCTGCGGCTTCTTTGCGTGATAATTCTGCTTTTTCAACTTCGGCATTTAGCTCACGACGCTTTTGCGAAACTTGGTCTGGTGCATCTTCTATGGATGCCAATTCTTTTTGACTAGACGAGCGACGCTTGGAAAGTTGATCGATCTGCTTACCAGCATTTTCACCTCGACGTTTCCAGTTTTCACGCTCTGTTTTTATGGTTTCAAGGCGGCGTCCACGTGCTTCAGCTTCTCTTGAAAGCCCTTCTGCAGCGGCTCTAACTTCTGCCATAGCGGCGCGATCTTGCGCCACTTTTAGACGTAACTGCTCTAGCTCTTTTTCTAGAACTGTAACATCTGCAAGCGCGGCAAATTGTGCTTGCGCATCGGAATGCGCGGCAACTGCTTCTTTTTCATCTTCAATCAAACGGCTGTTGGCTTCTTCTAACGCAGAACGCCTTGAAGTATATTGGTTAGCCGCACGTTCTGCCGCAGATATTTGATCGCGCAAATCGCTTAGTTCTTTTTGCGCGTTACGCCATGCTTCACGAGATTGCTTTGCTTTTCCTGCCGCATCAATTGTTGCAACTTGTGTCGCTTCAAAGGCCGCTTCTGCTGCACGCAATTTTTTAGTTACCTCATTTGCAGCACTATCTAATTCTACCAAACGGTTCTTTTGTGATAGACGTTGTGCGGCCGCAGTTGGTGCTTCTGAACTTGCTTGAAAACCATCCCAGCGCCATAGGTCGCCTTTTATAGATACCAACCGTTGCCCCGCTTTAAGTTGGCTTTGTAAAGACGCGCCCACGGCTTCTTCTACAATACCAATTTGCGATAGACGACGGGTTAATTCGGCAGGTGCTTTTACCACTTGTGACAATGGCTTTGCACCAGCTGGTAATGAAGAAGCATCAAGATCACCAGATAATAGTGACCAGTGGACAGGAGCAGAACTATCCGAAGATACGTCTAAGTCTTCACCTAATGCGGCACCTAATGCTTGTTCAAAGCCTGGTTCAACTTTTACCTTTTCAACAATCGCAGGGAACAAATCTTGTCCCCCCTGATTAAGAATACGGTTTAGCGTACGCGCCTCGGTTTCCAATTCACTTAATTCGTTTTTAAGTTCTTGAAGTGGAATGCGGGCTTGTTTTTCTGCGTCACTTGCAGTTTGTACGGCTTGCTCGGTTACTTCTAACTGGGTTTCGTCTTCTGCAATTTTCAATTCTAATGCTTGCGCACGAACGCCAATTTCATCAGAACCGGTTAGACGTGCAATTTCGCCTGCAACTTGCGCAAGTTCAGTTGAAACTTTTTGCATTTGGCCCGCAACTCTGTTGCTACGATCGCCTGTGTCCTTTATGGCGCGTTCTAACAAAGATTTACGTGTTGTTTCTTCTGCTGTTTTTGCAGTTAAATCGCCAAGTGCTTTTTCGCTGTCGCCCAAAATGGCGGCTGTTTCATTTAGCTTTTGTTTTGCTTCGTCTTCTGTTTGCGAAACACGTCCACTTTGCACAACAAGCTCAGCTTCTTCATCATCAAGCTTTTTAAGAATTTCTGAATTTTCTTCGCTCATGCGCTCTTCGCGCGCAATGTCTTCATTCAGCTGAGCAATACGATTCTCAAGTTCAATTTTTCGAGCTTGCATACGTTCAATTTCTTGATCTACCTGATTTCGAGCGATGGAAATACGTTGTAATGCGGCGGCAGATTTTGCTTCTTCTTCGCGCAAAGCTGGCATTTTACTCGCTAAAATTGCTTGAACTTTTGCAGATTCTGCTTGTACTTCTGCACGTTGACCAACTTGCGATGTCACCTGATTAAAGTGACTTTCTGCTTCTGCTTCCGCAACCTTTGTGGCATCCCATTTTAAGTGGAATGACAAAGCGCTAGTTTTACGAATATCATTAGAAATCGTGCGGTATCTATTTGCTTGGCGTGCTTGGCGTTTCAAACTGTCTAACTGGCTGTCCATTTGGCCAACCACATCTTCAAGCCGCTCAAGATTGCTATCTGCGGCACGTAATCGAAGTTCAGCTTCGTGGCGTCGAGAATGAAGCCCCGAAATGCCAGCGGCTTCTTCAAGCAACGCTCTACGTGCTTGAGGTTTGGCAGAAATTAATTCACCAATGCGTCCCTGTCCCACCATGGATGGAGAACGCGCGCCCGTTGATGCATCTGCAAATAAGAGTTGAACATCTTTGGCGCGAACATCTTTGCCGTTAATGCGATAGACCGAACCAGATTCACGCTCAATACGGCGCGATACTTGCAACTCATCTGAATCGTTGAAAGCGGCTGGTGCTGTGCGGTCTGAATTGTCTAGGAAAAGCGAAACCTCGGCAGTGTTACGTGCTGGCCTGCTACCAGAACCTGAGAAAATAACATCATCCATGCCAGAAGCGCGCATGTTTTTGTATGAGTTTTCACCCATAACCCAGCGCAAGGCTTCTACAAGATTAGACTTGCCGCAGCCATTTGGACCAACAACGCCCGTTAATCCGTTTTCAATGATAAATTCGGTAGGTTCTACGAAAGATTTAAAGCCTAAAAGGCGGAGCTTGTTAAATTTCATAAAGCACCGCCTTGATTTATCGTAATCTTGGCTAATTTAGAGTCACGAAAATACACATCTGACGAGCGAGTAGTTTTCACACTACTGGTCAGTAAGGGCGCGCTAGAGAAGTGCGTCGATTGCCTTTGACATTGCGTCAACGGTGTATTT
The DNA here is from genome assembly GCA_002400845.2 of Hyphomicrobiales bacterium. Classification (GTDB taxonomy): domain Bacteria; phylum Pseudomonadota; class Alphaproteobacteria; order Rhizobiales; family Rhizobiaceae; genus Salaquimonas. The sequence goes on along the minus strand of NVRK02000072.1, from coordinate 39,762 downwards.
GCCATCATATTTTTTTTCATTGATAAAGAAGTATGGTGTTGAATTAACGCCAAACTGGTTAGCCGCTGTATTTTTTACTTTATTTATATTGTCGAGAATCTCTTGGTTTTTCAAGCAGGCCTCAAAGGACTCCTGTGTAAAACCTGCTAATTTTGCAATTTGTAACAATGGCGGGCGCGGATCTGCCGCTCTAGACCATTGAGATTGCTGCTTAAACAGCACATCTACCATTGGAAAATAAAACTCTTTTGGTGCGCACCTAGCCAGCATACTGCCTGCAAATGCACGCGGATCTAATGGAAACTCGCGGAAAATTAGCTTTAATTTGCCAGTTTCGATGTATTTTTCTTTCAAAGAAGGCAATACTTTTGCATGAAACGCAGAACAATGCGGGCAAGTCATAGAAGCATATTCGATAATTGTGACCGGCGCATCTTCTTCACCTAGAAACATTTCACCCATTGGGCTTGGTGTGTTCAACTCTGAAAAATCTTCAGCATGAGCGGTACTCACAATAGAGGGTGTTGAGCTATTAGTAGAGCCAAACAGAGAATACCCTGCTCCCCCTGCAAAAACGAGTGCTGTTCCTTGAAGCATATTGCGGCGGTTCAATTTCATAAAATAACTCCTAATAAGTCTTATATTTTTATCGTTTGAAGTATCACCAATAGACGTGACACTTTGTTGCTTAACACTTTGTTGCTTAACTCTATGCAAATAAATTTAGAAGCAAATAGGGCAAACTGACCTTATTCATTCAATTTTTAGTGAGTGACGCCTAAAATGTCGAATCCTCTTGCTAAATCTATAACAAGTTCTCGCTGAATGCGCGATGAACAAAATAATTGCTCTATTTATTCTTACTCTTTATTCTTACTTTGATTATGCAAAACGGCTCTACCGAATTTCTCTAATCTTTTGCGCAACTCATCATCTTCTATATGAGACATCACTTTTGAGAGTTTCATTTCTGAGGCTTCGTCTAACTTATCGGGTACTTTGCGAATAATTTTGGTTGCGACAACAACTGACTTTTGGACGATTTTAATTTTACCAATCGCTTCAAACCCAAAGAATAAATTTAGACGTTCTAAAATCTGACTTGTTTCGTGTTGAAAAAAGATCGCTTTTGACGGATCGCAGGCCACAACTAAAGTTCCTGGCTGAAATGGATCTAGGTCAGAAATTTGGCGCGGCCAGTTGATTTTTTCTGCTCTGGTAAAGCCAGCATAATTTGGGCCCGCAATTTCGCCCCATGCAGATATAAGATCGATCGTCATGCCAGAACGACGCGCAACAACGTCTTCTAAGACGCTGGACATTAAATCACCTAAATGCTTGGTTTTGGTCTTCCAATGGGGCTTGGCGATTGCTTTTTTTGCATGCGCGGCGGTTTCTAGCGCATCTGGATCATTTCTCAGATCATCTGCGGCTAGCTCGTCTTCACTAAAGAATTTTTTATCATCACTTGATGACATTCTATTTCCCATCTTCACACCAAATATACTTGTAACATGCACTGGTAACAAACACTGGTGATGTAGTTTTATGTGCGTTCAATTGTTTTATTCAAATTGCGACTTGATTTTATCGCACAATTTCTAACATTCACTCCATGACTATACCATCTGCCAATAAACCTAAAGCAAGTAGAGACGATTTTAGTGCTAATTTGCTAAATTGGTATGACGCTAATGCTAGGCAAATGCCTTGGCGCATAATGCCAGCAGACAGCAAAAAGGGTATATTTCAAGACCCATATTTAACATGGCTGTCAGAAGTTATGTTGCAACAAACACAAGTTACAACCGTGAAGGATTATTTTTTAAAATTCATCACAAATTGGCCTACAGTGCATGACCTTGCAAATGCAAATGAAGAAGATGTTTTAAAAGCATGGGCTGGGCTGGGCTATTATAGCCGCGCACGAAATTTAAAAAAATGCGCAAACTTGGTTGTTGAAGAACATAATGGAAAATTCCCACAATCAGTAGATACGCTACTAAAACTGCCTGGCATTGGAGACTATACTGCCAGCGCAATCTCTAGCATTGCATATGGCAAAGCTGTGCCCGTTGTAGACGGCAATGTTGAGCGCGTAATAACGCGGTTCAAAAGAATTAAAACGCCCATTCCAGAAGCCAAGCCGCAAATACGAAAAATAACGAATGGATTACTTGATAAAAATCGTGCGGGTGATTTTGCCCAAGCCATGATGGATTTAGGCGCGACGATCTGCACACCTAAAAAACCAGACTGCCCACTTTGTCCTGTTGGAGAAAACTGCCAAGCCAATGCTAAAGGCGATATGGAAATCTATCCCGTTAAGCTTCCTAAAAAAGCAAAGCCAAGGCGCAAAGGTGCTGCCTTTGTTATCGTCAATTCTACTGGTGCTGTTTATCTGCAAAAACGAAAAGACAGCGGCTTATTGGCTGGCATGAGCGAAGTGCCGACAAGTGAATGGAACAGCAATGAAGATGGTGCGACAGGCATTGAGGCCGCGCCACTTTTTTGTGACATAAAAAATAAATGGCAAGCATGCAAACCTATAAAGCATATCTTTACGCATTTTCATTTAGAGCTGGAAGTTTGGACTACCAAATCTGATAACATCAAAAGCAATGGTTGGTGGAGTGCGCCAGAAAAAATTGGCAATGAGGCTTTGCCTACGGTTTTTACCAAAGTTATAAAATCAGCTTTAGAGACTTAGTTTTAAAAACTTAGTTTTAAAAACAAAACGCTTCCTGACCCTTGGAGGCAAGTCAGAAAGCGTTTTAAGTAGACTTGAATATCTTCAAGCCTAGTTAATTCTGTATTGTCTAAGTGCCCGAAACCATTACGGTTTTGCGATAGACTTTTCTAATTTCGTCAATTTGTTTTAGCTCACCAGCTTCTTCGTAATGCCAAAAAGTCCAGCCATTACAAGCGTCTAAGCCTTGAACTTTTGCGCCCATACGGTGAATGGAAGCACCTTCGCCATCAATTTCTAATGAGCCATCTAAACGCACCAGCGCTTTGAAGCGTTTTTTCTTGTCCATCAAAATTGTGCCAGCTTTTAGCAAGTCACTTTCAATCAATGCACCAAATGCAACCCGTGGCTCTGCACGTTTACTAGTTGTTACAGCAAGCACAGGGCCGTCCATAACTTCTACAGCATCAATGCGCGCGGTTGCGGCATCAATATAATCTTGTTGGCGTTCAATGCCCACAAAATTACGGCCCAAACGTTTAGCAACTGCACCTGTTGTGCCTGTGCCAAAGAATGGATCAAGAATAACATCGCCCGGCTTTGTTGAAGACATAATCACACGTTGCAACAAAGCTTCTGGCTTTTGCGTTGGGTGAACTTTTGTGCCCTCTTCGTTTTTCAAACGTTCGCCGCCATTGCAAATTGGGAACAACCAATCTGAACGCATTTGAACATCATCATTTGCCATTTTCATAGCGTCGTAATTGAACGTATAGCTTTTTGCGTTTTGGTCTTTAGATGCCCAGATTAATGTTTCGTGCGCATTGGTAAATCTGCGACCACGAAAGTTTGGCATTGGGTTGGACTTGCGCCAAATAACATCGTTCAGCATCCAATAGCCAAGGTCTTGCAACACTGTGCCAACACGAAAAATATTGTGATACGAACCAATAACCCAAATTGTACCATTTGGTTTTAGCACACGGCGCGCAGCGAGTAGCCAAGCACGTGTAAAGGCGTCATAGGCCTGAAATGATTCAAACTTATCCCAATCATTGTCCACTGCATCTACTGTAGAGTGGTCTGGACGGTGTAGATCGCCTTCAAGCTGAAGGTTGTAAGGTGGGTCAGCAAAAATAACGTCGACAGAATTTTCTGGAAGTTTTTCCAGTGCCGCAACGCAATCGCCTTTAATGATAGAGTTCAACCAAGCAGGATCTTGGTTTGTTTTAGAACCACGACCTTTCGCTTTAAAATCTCCACGAAGGTCTGCTAAATTCACTACACTCATAATAACCCAATCTACGCAATACAAAATAATTAGACTTGCCCCTATGGTTACTGAATAGGGTTAAGGAAGCGTAAAAATTGAAATTGTTTAGTGTGGTAAAATTAAAAATATGAGATTTTTCACGCACTGTATCATCTAATCAGCCGTCAATAGAATGCGCTAAAGTGGTAGAAACCGCACTTGCGCCAAGGCCAGATTCTTCCATCCATTCGTTAAAAGCTTGCTGAGTTGCAGCCTTTAGTTTTTTGGACGATGGGTATTTATCTACGACACCTGCTCTGATTAAAGCAGCTGTTACGTCTCTCGATAATATATAGCAATCTTTGCCCATGAAACGCAGAAAATATTGACCTGTCATTGCCCCAAGGCGCGAGCCACGTTTATGCAATATGTCTAATAATTCGACTTGCTTGGTTACGGGCCATTCGCCAATAAATTTGCCAACGCTACCAGCTTCGTCAGCAAGTTCACCAAAAAATCTTGCGTTTTCTGGCACCGTTTTTATCTTCATGCCATTGCGAATAATGCGTTTGTCAGAAACCAACGTGCTTAAATCGTCATCATTGGAGAATATCCATCGCCCTAGGTCAAAACCTTCAAATGCAGTTTCAAAACCGTCCCATTTTGAATCAACTACTTTCCAATTAAAGCCTGATTGAAAAATACTTCTTGTTGCCTGCGCCAACCAACGATCGTCTGGAATTTTTGCAAGTTCGGTTGGCGAAAGTGGCTTGGCATTTTCTTGAATAATAGCAATTTTTTCTGCGCCATGGCGCTCAGTTGCTAATGCTGCAATGTCTGAAAAATCTCGCACTTTTGCCCCTATACTCTATCTGATCTGTTCTAAACTTTAATGCTATGAATAATACTAGAGGAATACTGCCAGATATTGTCAGTTACTTTTTGGCTTTTTCTTCTCTTTATTTGAACCTATGTCAAAGCCAACAAAGATTTGAACATTTGGACTTTCTGGCTTTAAAATAGAGATTTTTTTATCAACATAAGTAAATGCACCATTTGCACGCCCTGGCAAAATCTCAGCCCACACTTCATGTAGCTGAGTATATAAAACATCATCACCACGCACCACAGCCACTCTTATCGGCAACATGAACGCACCTTTTTCACCCTTAGGGCCACTTAAAAAACGACCGCGTATGCCGACATCAATGTTAATGAACTGCCCAGCAGCATTACATTCACGAACATGTTCTGTAATTGTTGCTCTAAAACGCAATTCTTGAGAAGAACCTGCATCTTCTTCAGTTACACCTTCTGGAAAAATATTGAAGGTTTCGGTACCTGCGCGTAAATAAATTTTAGGGCAAAATTCGTTAGGATTTTGCGTTTGATCCTGCAAAGGTCTGCCAAAACCAGAGCTAACCTGTTGATTGTCTGGCTGTACTGTTAAGGTTTTTTCTACCCCTGCCCCATCTCCAGATGAATTACAGCTTGCTAGTAAAACCGCGCATGAGATTAAACCCGAAATTACGGTCATTTTCTTAAATGATGTTGTTTTTAGCATATACTCAGAACTACCCTTACTGAAAACTACCAGCTCAAAACTAACAAGTTAGAATACAAGCTTCTTTGGCACTATTTTTGTTTCATATAACAGGTTGAAGGCCAAAATGCGAAGGGTCAAAAACATTTATGCTTAATGGATAATTTTTATTACTTCTTTATGATTGCGATTCATTCAATTAATCGTTAGAAAGCCACCCAATTAGTAAAGTTTTTGACTCATTAGTCCCAGATGAAAAGATGGTTTTATGAAATTTGTAAGTACGCGCGGCCAAGCACCTGTCCTTGGTTTTAACGATGTTTTACTAGCAGCGTTAGCAAGAGATGGCGGACTATATGTTCCGCAAACTTGGCCTAAACTAGATAAATCAACCATAGCCAGTATGGCGGGTAAACCCTATGCAGATGTCGCAAAAACTGTTCTTTGGCCTTTTGTTAAAGATGACATTGCAAAAAGTGATTTTGATAAAATGGTAGAAGAAGCCTATGCGACTTTTCGCCATGATGACGTTACACCCTTAGTGCAAGTTGCGCCAAATCACTATATTTTAGAACTCTTTCACGGCCCAACCATGGCCTTTAAAGATGTGGCTATGCAATTGCTTAGTCGATTGATGAACCACGTTTTAAAAGAGCGCGGTGAAAACGCTACTATTATTGGTGCGACATCTGGGGATACAGGTGGCGCGGCAATTGAAGCCTTTAAGGGCAAAGACAATACGAACATGTTTATCTTGTTTCCAAATGGGCGTGTGTCTGATGTGCAGCGCATGCAAATGACAACGGTAAAGGATAAATCTATTCACGCGCTTGCGGTGGATGGAAATTTTGATGATTGTCAGGCTTTGGTTAAAGCGCTTTTCAACGATCATAGCTTTCGTGATGAAGTACAATTGTCTGGCGTGAACTCAATCAATTGGGCACGTATTATGGCGCAGGTAGTTTATTACTTTACTGCCGCGGTTGCACTTGGCGGCCCCACTAAAAAAGTGTCGTTTACGGTTCCAACTGGTAATTTTGGCGATATTTTTGCAGGTTTTGTTGCAAAGCGAATGGGCCTGCCTATTGAGCAATTGGTTATTGCAACAAATAGTAATGATATTTTGACCCGTTGCTTGGAAACCATGCGCTATGAGGTAACTGGCGTTGCGCCGACAACTTCGCCTTCTATGGACATTCAAGTGTCTTCTAACTTTGAACGGTTATTGTTTGAAGCCCATGACCGCGATGGCGAAGAAGTTTCACGCCTTATGGACGGATTAGAAAAGTCTGGTTCTTTTTCAATCAATCTTAACGCTTTTGAGAAAATTAAAGCAGAATTTGATGCGGGTCGTTCAAGCGCGCAAGAAACAAAGGATACTATCAAAACCACGCTGGAACAATCTGGTTATTTACTTGACCCACACACAGCTGTTGGTTTGAAAGTTGCTAAAGAGTTCGCACAAGCTGGAACGCCTATGGTGACATTAGCCACCGCGCACCCTGCTAAATTTCCAGATGCTGTAAAAGATGCCAGTGGCATTCACCCAGCATTGCCAAGCTGGCAAGGTGATTTGATGAAGCGTAAAGAACACTTTAGTGTGATTGCTAATGACGCAGAAGCATTGAAAGCCCATATAAGAAAACATATTTAGAATAGACGTTTAGAATACACTATTAAAACCCACTTAAGCACTGGCAAAAATTACTGCCAAGCTGAACAAAATTTGGAGCTCTATTAATCTATTAGAGCTGGAGGAGCAGGCGCTAATCATGAGCGTAGAAGTTACAAAATTAAAAAACGGCATGACGGTCGTATTAAACCCAATGCCTCACTTAGAGACAGTGGCACTTGGCACTTGGATTAAAGCGGGCTCAAGAAATGAAGACGAAAATGAGCATGGCATTGCTCACTTTCTTGAGCATATGGCTTTTAAAGGCACGAAAAAAAGAACTTCGCGCCAAATTGTTGAAGCGATTGAAGATGTTGGCGGCGATATTAATGCGGCAACCAGCATTGAAAGCACTTCATATTTCACGCGCCTTTTGGGTGATGATATAAATTTGGGTATGGATGTTTTGCATGATATACTTGAAAATTCTACTTTCGAAGAAGCTGAAATAGAACGCGAAAAACATGTTATATTACAAGAGATTGGCGCAGCTAATGACGTGCCTGATGATCTTGTATTTGATAATTTTCAAGACACTGCTTTTGATGGGCAACCCATTGGGCGTCCAATTTTAGGCACGCCAGAAACAGTAAAAAGTTTCGGCAAAGATGATTTAAATAATTATCTTGGCAAGCACTATCGTGGACCTAATATGGTTTTATCAGCCTCTGGTAAGATTGATTGCGATAAATTACTTACCAAAGCTGAAGAGCTTTACAGTGGGTTTCCTTCCTCTCTTGCTGATGAACCTGTTGCGTCCAACTACATTGGCGGCGAAAGTTTTACAAAACGAGACAATGCAGAAACTCAATTGGTTATCGGCTTTGAAGGCCGCGCTTACCATGCGCGTGATTTTTATGCTTCGCAATTGCTTTCTATGATTCTTGGCGGCGGTATGTCGTCTCGATTATTCCAAGAAGTACGCGAGAAACATGGCCTTTGTTATTCTATCTATTCATTCCATTGGGGCTTTTCTGATAGCGGTATTTTTGGCGTTCATGCGGCAACAGAGACAGAAGACATTCCAAAGCTTATGCCAATTATTTTGGATGAGCTAAAACGCGCTGCACAAGACATTGATAAACATGAAGTAGACCGTGCACGGGCGCAAATAAGAGCTGGCCTTATGATGAGCATGGAAAGCCCTTCTTCTCGGGCAACTCAATTGGCTCGTCAAATAATGTTGTTTGGTCGCCCTGTGACAAATGAAGAACTTATGGACCGTCTAACTGCGATTTCGACAGAAAGAATTACAGACTTGGCTGGCCGATTGTTTACGCAAAGCAATCCCACAATAGCCGCTGTTGGTTCTGTGGATAAGGTAATGAAACAGGCGGAAATTGCTGATTATCTTGGTTCACAGGTAACCAATAAAACAGCTTAAAAGGCTACTAAATAACAGGTTTAGGAGCCTTGGTTTAATATGACACGGCTCTCAAATATTTTATCTGTGTTTAGTAAAATAGAGCTAAATAATACGACACTATTTTGCAATGAGGCTTTGAAATTAGAACATCCAAGGATGAAACATTTAAAGCAATGGCAAGAAGTGCGTTCTGCCAACAGATATTTCTTAAAACCATGGGAACCTAAATGGCCTCATGATGCGTTGTCGAAAAAAGACTTTGTAACTCGCGTTAAACAAGTCAATTCAAATGCCAGACTAAGATCAGGCTTTTCATATTTGTTGATACATAAAAAAGCAGGCATAATTGGTGGCATTGGCTTGTATAATATTAGATTTGGCTCGGCTCTAACTGGTACAATTGGCTATTGGTTAGCACAAGAACATAATGGCCAAGGTTATATGAATGCTGCCCTTACTCGGATTTGCAAATTTGGCTTTGACACGCAAAAATTAATCAGGTTGGAGACTGCCTGCCTTAAACACAACACACGTTCAATCAAACTACTTAAATCGTGTGAATTTGAGCAAGAAGGCATTGGAAAATCTTACTTAGAGATAGATGGAAAAAGACAAGATCACATGCTTTTTTCTAGAATCAAAAACTAATTGTTAGTGAACCAATGAAAAGCAGTTAATGAAGCAAATTTTCTTTGCCGTTGATGGTATGAAAAGGCTATATAATTGAGCATGAAAAATGTTGGTACATATCCTCTTTTTAGTCTTTTGAAAAAGGCGTTTAGTAAAGCAGTCACTTATCTGTTTGCTTGCTTTGTCATTTTATTTTTTGGATTACAGTTAAACGCATTCGCGGCAGAACCTGTAAGCGTTACAAAAGATCTAAAAGCACTAGATATTTCTAAAATTGGCGATAAATATTTAAATCGTGGTAATAGTTTAAAGATTTCTACAGCTCCTGATCGCGACGGCATTGTGCGGCGTGTAGAAATCAAGCCAAGTGTTAAAAGCGAAAACACGAATTGGTATGTTTTTGCGCTGGCAAATGATTCAAACGAGCAAATAGATCGCTATATTGTGGCGCCACATTACAGAATGGTGAATTCTGGCATTATTTGGCCTGACCTTGATAAATCTCGCATTATTGCCATCACCCCTAGTGAAGGCTTTACGCTAGAGGCCCAAGATGACCGAGAAGCTGATGTTTTTCTCATTACACTAAACCCTGGCGCCGTTATTACATTGATTGCCGAACTCAATGGTGATCGTTTGCCTAGCCTTACCTTATGGGAGCCAGCGGTTTATAAGGACACCATAAATAGCCTAACGCTTTATCGTGGAATTGTTTTGGGTGTCGCCGGCCTTTTGGCAATGTTTTTAACAATTCTTTTTGTTGTAAAATCCTCTGCAATTTTTCCAGCGACTGCGGCGCTTGCTTGGGGCGTACTTGCTTATATATGCGTTGATTTTGGTTTTTGGGGCCGCGTTGTTCCTTTAACAGAATTTAGCACAGCGATTTGGCGCGCTGGAACAGAGGTCTTTTTATCAGCAGCCTTACTTATATTCTTCTCAGCATATTTAAATCTGCATCGCTGGAATAAAAACATTTCAAGCGTGTCGATTGCTTGGATATTAGGGTTAGCGATTTTAATGGGCGTTGTTCTGTTTGATGCAGACATTGCAGCTGGCATTGCGCGTATCTCGTTCACGCTCACAATTATCCTTGCTGGTCTAATGATATTCTATCTCTCGTTTAAAGGCTTTGACCGCGCCGTGATGCTATTACCAACTTGGGTGTTGGCGGTCGCTTGGATAATTGCAAACTGGCTAACGGTTACCAATCAAGTTTCTAACGATATTATACAACCTGCCCTTGGCGGCGGCTTGGTTCTTTTGGTTCTTTTAATTTCGTTCACTGTAATTCAGCACGCCTTTACGGGCAGTGCGTTATCGCAAGGCTTAGTTAGTGATGTTGAACAGCAAGCGTTGGCGCTTTCAGGTTCTGGAGACATTTTGTGGGACTGGGACGTAACGAGAAATTTCATTCATTGCGGCGATGAGCTAGGTGAAATACTAAGCATACCGACAAAAGAAATATCCGGCCCAAAAAGTAATTTTTCAAATTTAATTCACGCAAATGATCGGGAGCGCTTCACCTCGATATTGAACACAATTGTGGAACATAAAAGAGGTCGCATTTCTCAATCATTCCGCATGGCAGGAACTGAAAATCCATATCATTGGTTTAAGTTAAAGGCACGTCCAATGCTGGGCGTTGATGGGTCTGTTATTCGTTGCATTGGTACGATTGAAGATGTGACCGATGCTAAAATGGCTGAAGAACGGTTGCTTCAAGACGCAGTGCGCGACAATTTAACGGGCCTTGAAAATAGAGAGTTATTTGTGAGCCGTTTGGATATGGTTATGCAAATGGCGGGGCGTGACAACAATATTAGGCCAACTGTATTCCACCTAAATATCGATCACTTTAGAGAAGCAAATGCAGAAATTGGTTTTGCCGCTGGTGATATTATATTGCTTACCGTTGCGCGTAGGTTGAGTAAAATTTTAAAAAATGGAGACAGTGTTGCACGTTTGGGCGGCGACCAATTTTCCATCATGTTATTATCTGAAATCAAGCCTGAGCAAATCGCAATTTTTGCAGATATGGTTCGCACAACTTTATGCGCACCTATTGAGCATGGCGGAAAAGAAATTGAGTTAACTGGCTCTATTGGCATTGCAAGTTGGACCAGTGATATAAAAGATCCAAACTTATTAATGCGCGATGCTGAACTTGCCATGCTACATGCCAAGCATCTTGGCGGAAATCGCATTGAGCCGTTTAGACCTGCCTTTAGAACGGGCAAAGACGACAGTGTAATTTTAGAAAATGATCTAAAGCTTGCTATTCAAAATAAACAAATTACTGTTTTGTATCAGCCAATTGTAAATTTAGAAGATTATAAAGTTGTTGGTTTTGAAGCGCTTGTTAGATGGACACATCCAAAGCTTGGTAAGGTTTCACCTTCTGATTTCATTCCGATTGCTGAAACTTCTGGCCTGATTAATGATTTAGGAAATTATGTTATTCAAGTGGCTACTGCTGATTTTGGAAAAATTCATGCCGCCAATGACGGTCAAACGCCTTTTGTTAGCGTCAATATTTCAAGTCGCCAATTGTTGAAAGACGAATTATTACACAGCATTAAAGACTCGCTTGAAAAAAGCGGATTGCCGGCAAGTGCGCTTAAAATTGAATTGACCGAAAACTTGGTGATGAGCAATCCAGTCTATTCCAATGAAGTTCTAAAGCGTATTAAAGCGCTTGGAGTTGGCCTTTCGCTTGATGATTTTGGTACTGGCTATTCTAGCCTTTCATACTTAATGAAGTTCCCATTTGATACGATCAAAATCGATAAGTCGTTTATTCAAGCTCGCAATAAAAAAGAACGTTTGATTGTTCTTCGTTCTATCATTGCTATGGCACATGGGCTTGAACACGAATTGATCGCAGAAGGCGTTGAACTGGAAAGCGACGTAACAGAATTACGCCAAATGGGTTGTGAATATGCACAAGGCTTTTTGTTTGGCAGTGCTGTAGATGTTGGCGAAGTGAATAAGATACTTCAAAAAGAAATAGATTTATCTAAGCATTAAGCAGTGTTTCAAATGTGCTCATTCAAGCACTTTTTAACTCAATTATGCGTGGCCTGCGTCTGTTGAAAGTAAAGCAGGGTCTATGCCCATATTGTTCATTGCTTGATTGTATTTTGCATCATAGTTATTGCTGTATATTAAGTCTGCATCAGCCTTCGCAATCAACCAACCATTAGAAGATATTTCCTCTTCTAATTGACCGGCAGACCAACCTGAATAACCAAGCGCCAATATATATTTGGTAGGACCACGCCCAAAGGCAATTTCGCGCAAAATTTCTAAAGTTGCTGTAAGGTAAACATCCTTTGCAACTTTAATTGTGCTTTCGCCCTCATACTCAGCAGAGTGCAAAACAAAGCCTCTGCCAGGCTCTACAGGGCCGCCTGAATACAAATCACCTTCCATAAGCTGGGTCGGTATTTTGTCAGATTCTTTTTCTGTAACAATATTGAGCTGCGTTAAAAAATCTTTTGGACGAGGTGTTTCTAGCGGTTTATTGATTATAAACCCCATTGATCCCTCAGCTGAATGCGCACAAATGTAAATGACCGTCTTTTCAAAACGCGCATCGCCCATTTTGGGCATGGCAACCAATAATTGCCCCTCTAGGTTTGTGCAATCGCTCATTTATAAAGTATACCTAATGTTAGTTTAGTTATTATTTATCAGGTTAGAACAATTTTGCACTATAAATATAGTACCACATTTATCTATTGTTCACATTAGTTTGATGTCTTTGTTCTAAAGTTGATTCGTATTAAATGGAACAACTGTTATCTATGTCGTTATGAAACATAAATTCACAATCTACTCCTTGGCGCTTACTAGCTTTTTAGTGGCTGGAAGCTTTGCGTCCCCTTCTTTAGCAGCCTCTAGCGAATGGGTCGACTTGTATGGTGGCAAAGCGCGTTTGAATGCGATTAAAGACCCTGTCACAGATGTAATTACTGGTATGATAGAGATACGGCTTAAAAAGGGTTGGAAAACTTATTGGCGTAAACCGGGGGGCGGTGGCATTCCGCCAGAATTTGATTTTACTGGTTCAACTTTTTTTACCCTTGATAAAATACAATTCCCAGTTCCAGAAATTGGCGACGATGCAGATCAATTTATAGGATATCACAATTCAGTAAATTTCTTCTTTTCAGGGTCTACAACAAGCGTTGATGCAACTTTAGAATTGAGTTTGCTTGCTGGTTTATGTGAAAAATTATGCATACCTGCAACGGCAAATTTCAAGATAGAGGCACATGCACTAAACCAGAGTGACCAGAAAACAGTCATGTCACTTACTCTGAATAAAAACCTTTTACCGCGAGAGGCAAATGAGAAATTCTCATTATCTAATGCCACTCATAAAGACAGCATTTATACTGCTTCTGCTGTAATTCCTTTTGGATTGAACGATCCAATTTTGCTAGTAGAAGGCCCAAATGGTTGGTTCTCTGGCATCGTGAAGTATAACCACGATCGTAGGCAATTCTCATTCACATTGCCGAAAAACTTGGTTACCAACACTCAATTGAGTGAGCAATTTAAATATACGTTAATTGCAAGTGGACAGGCTGTTGAAAGCACATTACCTTTAAATAATATTTCACACTAAAATTAAAGCAGACTATTGAGTTTAGGATTTATGCAACATTTTCTAAATCTCAAAGATGGAGACTACTGCATGACGCTTAAAATTGGCGATAAAATTCCCATGATCGACTTTAAAATTATTGGAGAAGACGGTCCGCAATTGGTTTCAGCAAAAGACCTTTATACAAATAAGAAAGTAATCTTATTTGCTGTTCCTGGTGCATTTACGCCTACCTGTCACAATTATCACGTACCCGGTTTTATTAACAATTTGGACATTCTTAAATCCAAAGGCGTCGATGAAGTTGGCGTTGTTTCTGTCAACGATATTTGGGTAATGGACGAATGGGCAAAAGCTACAAAGGGTAAAGATAAAATTCTTTATCTATCAGATGGTGGCTTAGAATTCACCAAAGCAATTGGCATGGATGTAGACCTATCCGCAAACAGTTTAGGAATGCGTTCTAAACGCTACTCAATGATTCTAGATAATGGTGTTGTGACATCGCTCAACATAGAAGAAATGCCGGGCACTACAGAGATATCAGGCGCAGCGGCTATTCTTAGTCAGCTATAAACGCTTCATCTTTTTTGAAATATGAGCCAATCTTAAATGGCTCCATTCCTTGGCGAGCGAGCTCGTCCGCCTTTTCGTTTTCTGGATGTCCTGCGTGCCCTTTCACCCAATGCCATTCAACTTTGTGGCGTTTGCGAGCCGCGTCTAACTCTTTCCATAGGTCCGCATTTTTAACTGGCTTTTTATTGGCAGTGCGCCAACCGTTTTTTTTCCAATTATGCATCCACTCCATAATGCCACCACGCACATATTGAGAATCTGTGTGCAGATCAACATCACATGATCTAGACAATTCGTTGAGTGCCATAATTGCGGCTTGAAGTTCCATGCGGTTATTCGTGGTATCTTCCGCGCCACCTTTTAGTTCTTTTTCGTGCTTTCCAAATCGCAATAAGGCACCCCAGCCTCCTGGGCCTGGATTTCCAGAACACGCACCATCCGTCCATATTTCTACGCAATTGGACACTAGCTATTCACCTTATTTACATCAATGCCATAAAGCGCAACGCTGTTTACACCCTTGTGAAATTTAAGTTTTTCAATATATTCAGATGGGTTTTTGGGTGTCACCATTGCCCCTACAGGCACGTTTAACCAGTCAAACAATCTAGTTAGTAAAAAGCGCAATGCGGCCCCTCGACAAAGCACAGGCAGCGCTTCTAATTCTGCCTGCGACAATGGACGAACAGATCTATATCCGCCCAACAAAGCGCGTGCTTTCGTAATGTTAAACGACCAATCTGGCTCAAAGCACCAATCGTTTAGGCAGATCGCAATATCGTATGCGAGTAAGTCGTTGCATGCGAAATAAAAATCAATGATTCCTGAAAACTTATTTTGCAAAAAGAAAACATTGTCTGTGAACATGTCAGCATGGATGACGCCTTTAGGCAAATCATGCGGCCAATTTCGTTCTAAGAAATCAAGTTCAGTTTTAATTTTATCGCTTAACCCAACGATCACCTCGTCGGCGCGTTTTTCTGATTTTTCAAACAGTGGACGCCAGTCAGCAACGGCCAATGCATTTGCACGTTTAATCGAAAAACCTTCGCCAGCCATATGCAACTGGGCCAAAGCTTTACCTAATTCTTTGCAATGGTCAGCGCTTGGGCGCTTTACCGAAAATCCATCTAAGAATGAAATTATAGCGGCCGGCTTATTTTCTAGCGTACCAAGCGTCTCACCATTCTTCATTACGATTGGCAAAGGACAACTTAATCCATTTTGGGCGAGGTGTTCCATCAACCCTAAAAAGAATGGCAGATCATTTGTATCAACGCGAGCTTCATAAAGGGTCAAAATATATCTGCCCTTAGTCGTTGTTAATAAATAATTGGAATTTTCAACGCCTTCTGCAATGCCTTTAATAGACGATAATTCACCAATGTCGTATTTGGTTAGATGTTCGATTAAAGCGCTATCGCTGACCTCTGTATAAACAGCCATTATTGCTCACCATTCACAAATGCCATATCTTGCGCCGTTAATTCTACCTTGCGCAAATCTTTTGTCACAGGGAAATTCTCACCCTCTTTTACAGTTTCAGTTAATTCAATTGTTGCATTGTAACGTTGTTTAAACGCTTCAATAATTTCATCAACTAATATCTCTGGTGCAGACGCACCAGCGGATAATCCAACTATTGAAGCACCGTCAAACTCTTCCCAAGGTATTTCGTGAGCACCTTGAACCAGCATTGCTTTTTTAGAACCAGCCTTTAACGCAACTTCTACCAGTCGCATAGAATTAGAAGAGTTTGGTGCGCCAACGATTAGAAAATGATCTGCATTAACAGCTGCTAATTTTACAACGTCTTGACGGTTGGTTGTTGCATAACAAATACTTTCTGCGGCGGGTGCTTGCATTTTAGGAAAGCGTTTTTGTAAGGCGGCCAATACTTCTTCTGTATCGTCTACAGATAAAGTTGTTTGTGACACAAAACCCAAAGCTTCTGCGTCTTTTGGCTCAAGTGAATTGGCATCTTCAACGCTTTCTATAAGCGTCATATCACCTTCTTTAACCTGCCCCATAGTGCCGATAACTTCTGGGTGGCCTGCATGACCAATGAGTAATACATGGCGCCCATAACGCAAATGTCTAAGGGCTTGCTTATGCACTTTAGAAACCAAAGGACATGTCGCATCTAAATACATTAGGTTGCGCGCACTTGCTTTTGCTGGAACAGTTTTTGGAACACCGTGTGCAGAAAAAATAACGGGCTGGTTTGTTTGAGGGATTTGATCCAGCTCTTTTACAAATACCGCACCCTTTGCTTCCAATCCCTCAACCACATAGCGGTTGTGAACAATTTCGTGACGCACATAAACAGGTGCGCCATATTTTTTAAGGGCTAGCACCACCATTTGTATGGCTCTATCAACCCCTGCGCAAAACCCTCTTGGGCCACATAGCCGTAAGCTCATATTGTTAGTAGTCGTTTGTTTATCAGGCGTCATTTAGAATCACTTTAAACTTAGTTTTGTTTGTTGCGTGAATACAGGAAATATGATCCTACGCCAAGCAGAGCAAATGCTAAACCAAACCAAGTAAATGCATATGACAAATGACTGTTTGGAAAAGAGATGCGTGTTGAACCGCCTTGGGGATAGTTACCGGTTGATGAATTTTCTCCAGCATCAACAAAGAACATATGAAAATTCGTTTCCATTTTACCGCCTAAATGACGGCTCATCTGGCTAGCCATTTGCGTAATGCTTTTCCAGTGATAGACGTTTTTTTCTAAATTATTATTTGGCACAAAACTATTCGGTTTTTGAGATGGCGCATTTCGAGCAAGGCCAACAATATTAACGACACCTGTTGTTAGGCCGCCCATGCGCTTAGACTGATCTTTATAGGGATCGGGAACAAAGCCCCTATTCACAATTAAAATGCGGCCATTAACCAGTGTTAGCGGTGTAAAAACATGCCATCCAGCAACGCCTGCTTTGGTGACATAATAAAACTGTTCTTTGGAGTGATCGTATGTGCCAGATACTTTCACTGCCATAAAATCAACATCGCGATTTTGTTGCCACAATATTGCAATTTCATCGAGGCTTTTAGGCTCACTTTTTCGTCTATCTTCAACGGACTGGATTAGGTTCTCTTTCCAAGCAAGGCGTTTTAACTGCCAAAACCCAAGGGTCGAAAGAAACGAGATTCCAGCTGCCATACATGCAAGAATAATAAATGTTGATAGTCGCATTAGGCTCTCAATTCCTTACTTATTTTGTATTCTTATTGCCGTCCCAAACGCCTTGTTTGGCATCCGTCTTATATTGAGCAGCAATCATAACACCTTTTATAATTTTAAGCGCAAATGTAGACATAGCAGTGGTGATAGGCACCCACAACAATATATGAACCCAAAATGGTGGTCTAAATGTGAACTCTACATATAGTGCTAATCCAACGATAACAAATCCTAATATAAATATTGCAAATACCGCTGGCCCATCGCCCTCTTCTGCAAAGGTCATATCTAAACCACATGCACCACATCTTTTAACTGGCTTCATAAAAGACTGAAACAATGCACCTTGCGCACATCTGGGGCATTTACCAGTTAGACCTGTCGATAGAATTGTGTGTGGCGGATAAGCAGGAATAGAAGTGCTTTTAACTTTTTTAGATTTAGCTTTTGTTGACTTCGATTTAGTAGCCAATTTCTTAGTTGCTGCTTTTTTTGCTGTAATTTTTTTTGCCATTATTATTCTTCCTAAAAGTAAAAAGGCGACCCGTTGAAAATTGGATCGCCTTTAAATTCATATTAAAATTTCCTATCGGAATTATAATTAATGAGTGGCTGCAACGCCCCATGATCCCCAAATGTAGATCGAGAAGAATAGGAACAACCATACAACATCAACAAAATGCCAGTACCAAGCAGCAGCTTCAAAACCAAAGTGTTTTTCTGGTTTAAAGTGACCGCTCATTGCACGTAACAAGCAAACCAACAAGAAGATTGTACCAACAAGAACGTGGAACCCGTGGAAGCCTGTAGCCATGAAGAATGTAGCGCCATAGACCGAACCAGAGAACATAAATGGAGCATGTGCATACTCATAGAATTGAACATATGAGAACAAAACACCAAGTGCTACTGTTAGAGCAAGCATCCATTTTAGCATTCCGCGCTCATTGTGAATTAATGAGTGGTGCGCCCAAGTAACGGTTGTACCTGATAGCAATAGAATAACTGTGTTGAACAATGGCAAGTGCATAGGGTCAAGAATTTCTATGCCCTTTGGAGGCCAATGACCACCAGTGTGCTCGACACGAGCGTATTGAGCAACTTCACCTGCAAATATACTTGCATCAAAATATGCCCAAAACCAAGCAACAAAGAACATGATTTCTGAAGCGATGAAAAGAAGCATGCCGTATCGAAGGTGTATTTGAACAACCTTAGTATGATTGCCAGCATGGCTTTCTTTAATGACATCGGCCCACCAAGCAAACATGGTGTAAAGAACCACAATGATACCAATGACGAAAATCCAAGGTCCTGCGATGTTTAGGCCAAACAGCATAAACTCTGCTGATTCAGTTGGCGATCCATCGCGTTGTAGAGCCAGATTAAACCAGCGCATAATCGCAACGGCACCAATAGCCATAATTAATGCACCAACTGAACCGATTAGAGGCCATGGGCTCGGATCGATGATGTGATAGTCGTGATTTACTTTATGGGCTTCAGCCATATTCAGCTCCCGTTTTGTTTGAAACGTTTTAGCGCATCAAACCGTTAGTTCAAAGTTTATCCTGTAAAATATCTTGCGACATTTTTACAGATGGTTGCGATTCCAACTTTGCAACTGGTTTAGCAGTCGGTTTAGAAGGATAAAAGGTGTAAGATAAAGTTATCGACGTAATATTGCGTGTCTCGTCTTCATCAGCGATTTCTGGGTCAATAAAAAACACGACAGGCATATCCAAGCTTTCGCCCGGTTTTAATGTTGTTTCGGTAAAGCAGAAACATTCCATTTTATTGAAATATGCGCCAGCAGATTGCGGAGTAACATTAAAAGTTGCCGTACCCGTAAGGGTTTCGTTTGTTTGATTGGTCGCCAAATAAGAAATTTTTGTTTGTTCGCCAGTTTTGATTATCACTTCACGCTGAACTGGTTTAAAATCCCAACCCAGATCATTAGAAACATTTGCGTCAAAACGAACTTTCATTTCGTGGTCTGTTGCAACGATACCTGCAAGTGTTGAATTGGTACGTGTTGTGCCACCATAGCCCGTTACCTGACAAAACAATTGATAAAGCGGAACAGATGCATAGGCCAAGCCGCCCATGCCACCAACAAGCGCCAGACAAAAAACAGCCACGCTTGCATTGTTGCGAGACGCCTTCTTTTTATCTGTTTGGTTACTTGTCGTCATTTTATTCAATAATCCACTTTAAAATTTTAGTATTTATTTTGTTTGATTACGCATTAAGTCATAAATTGCTGATGGATCGAACTTGAACCAAGTTGCAACATAAAAAGTTAATACGAATACAGCTAGCATAGTACCAATCGCTACATTGCGAGAGCGTTGAGCCTTCTTTTGCTCAGGTGTTAGGACTATTCTTTTCACAATCTTCATTTTTATATTCCTAAATCGCGATGTTGAATATTATATTCAGCACTGCTTGAACTATTAATACACCGAATAAAACGAACAGATATAAAATAGAAAAAGCGAAGAGTTTCTTTGCTGGAACCATTGCAACATCTTGAGATGGCATTTTCCAACATTTAAAAGCGAACCACAAAAAAGCGGCTGTAAACAATCCAGAAACAACACCATATGTAATGCCTGCAAACCCCATAAAGTAGGGAGCAACTGCTATGGGTGCCAGAACGATTGAATAAATTAAAATCTGATTTTGCGTAGAACGATTGCCCGCAACGTTAGGCATCATTGGCACACCTACGTCGCCATAATCTTTTGCTTTAAACAAAGCTAATGCCCAAAAATGTGGTGGTGTCCAAATGAATATGATTGCAAAAAGCACAATGCTCTCAGGCGAAATTGTACCTGTAACTGCGGCCCAACCAATCATTGGAGGAAAGGCACCTGCAGCACCGCCAATTACAATATTTTGCGGTGTTGAACGCTTAAGCCACATTGTATAAACGACAGCGTAGAAAAATATAGTGAAGGCCAATAGTGCGGCTGAAAGCCAATTGACCAAAATGCCAATTGTAAAGACTGATAAAAATGAAAGCACTAGCCCAAAAGTAAGCGCTTCGTGGCCTGTTAATCTACCAGATGGAATTGGCCGATTTTCAGTGCGGCTCATAACGGCGTCGATGTCTGCATCGTACCACATGTTAAGTGCGCCAGATGCACCTGCGCCAATTGCAATACATACAATGGCAACAATACCAATAAATGGATCGATAGAACCAGGCGCCACTAATAGACCAGCGATCGCTGTAAAGACAACAAGCGACATTACACGCGGTTTTAATAGATCGAAATAGTCGCGCGGCATCGCAGTGGAAACCACATAATCTTCGTCTACTTTTTTTGTATTGTCAGCAATTGCCATTATTAGTCCATTATTATTAAGCATACGCCTCTACCCAAAATGCCGACAACTCAAACTTAATTGAGTGCCGACTTTTTTGAAAAAGCATTCGCCAGATAAATTCTTATCCGATCTGGCGAAGCAATTATTATTTGATAACCGGCAACTCTTCCCACTGGTGGAAAGGTGGCGGCGATGAAAGTTGCCATTCAAGTGTGTTAGCACCTTCACCCCATGGGTTGTCGCCAGCTGGGCGTTTTTTCATAAATGCTTCTACGATGCAGATCAAGAAAATTAACACACCGAATGCTGAAAGGTATGAGCCCCATGATGATACAGCGTTCCAGTTAGCAAATTCATCAGGATAATCGACAATACGGCGAGGCATGCCAGCTAATCCTAAGAAGTGCTGTGGGAAGAATACTAGATTCACGCCAATAAATGTTACCCAGAAATGCGTTTTGGCTAAGATTGAATTATACATATAGCCAGACATTTTAGGGAACCAGTAATACCAAGCCGCAAAGATTGCGAACACAGCACCTAGTGAAAGCACATAGTGGAAGTGAGCAACAACATAATATGTATCGTGGTAAGCACGATCTAGACCAGCATTAGCAAGTTGCACACCTGTTACACCACCAACAGTGAACAAGAAGATGAAACCAATTGCCCAAACCATAGGGGTGCGGAAAGTAATTGAACCGCCCCACATTGTTGCAATCCATGAGAAGATTTTAATGCCTGTTGGCACCGCAATAACCATTGTTGCAAATACGAAATACTGTTGCGTATCAAGCGACAGCCCCACTGTATACATGTGGTGAGCCCACACGATAAAGCCAACTGCGCCAATTGCGATCATTGCCCAAGCCATGCCCTGATATCCAAAGATTGGTTTGCGAGAGAATGTTGAAACGATGTGCGAAATGATACCAAAACCAGGTAAGATTAGAATGTAAACTTCTGGGTGACCAAAGAACCAGAACAAGTGCTGGAATAAAATCGGGTCGCCGCCGCCTGATGCGTCAAAGAATGTTGTATCAAAGTTACGATCTGTTAGCAGCATGGTGATGGCACCAGCAAGAACAGGCAATGATAGAAGAAGCAAGAATGCTGTAATCAACACTGACCATGCAAACAATGGCATTTTGAACAAAGTCATACCAGGTGCGCGCATGTTGAAGATTGTCGTGATGAAGTTAATCGCACCAAGAATAGAGGATGCACCAGCAATGTGTAATGAGAAGATTGCCAAATCCATAGCAGGGCCAGGCATGTTCACATTGTCGGTACATGGAACATACATTGTCCAACCACAACCAACACCATTTGCACCAGCAGGTCCGCCAACAAACATTGAAAGAATTAACAAGAATAGCGCAGGCGGTAACAACCAGAATGAAATATTATTCATTCTAGGGAAAGCCATATCTGGCGCACCAATCATAATTGGCACCATCCAGTTAGCAAAACCACCAATAAGGGCTGGCATTACCATGAAGAAAATCATGATAAGTCCGTGGCCTGTAACAAATACGTTGAATACATGTGGATCGCCGAAAAACTGCAAACCAGGATTGTGCAATTCAGCACGGATCGCTACGGATAAAAAGCCACCCACGATACCTGAAATAATAGCAAATATTAGGTATAGTGTACCAATATCTTTGTGGTTGGTTGAATAGAACCAACGCTTAAAAAAACTTGGCTTGTGATCGTGTGCGTCACCATTTGCAGCCATGATCATTTTCTCCTTGTTGTCTTCTATAGTGTGAAGACAGATTAATTAATTCTGACATGCGCCAGAGATTTTAGATTTAGTACAAAAAACTTAGTTGCTAGCCAACAGGCCTTTGTAAGCAGCTTCCAGATCATTTTCTGCAGCAGCTTTCCAAGCATCAAACTTTTCTTGAGAAACAACACGTATAGCAATTGGCATATAGGCGTGGTCTTTGCCACAAAGCTCTGAACATTGGCCATAATACAAGCCTTCGCGCTCTGCTTTAAACCAAGTCTCGTTCAAGCGACCAGGAACAGCATCAATTTTCAAACCAAACGCTGGCAATGCAAAATCGTGAATTACGTCTGCAGCAGTTACTGTTACGCGGATCATCTGATTAACAGGAACAACCAATTCGTTGTCTACTGCTAAAAGGCGCGGATATTCTTTACCCATTACTTTACCAGCATCAGAAAAATCTTTTGGTGAGCGAAGTAAAACACTTTCAAATGATACTTCAGCGCCATCTTGATATTCATACCCCCAATACCACTGATAACCAGTAGCCTTGATTGTCATTGTTGGCTCTTCTTGAGGTGCAAGTTGACGATTAAGAAGATCAAATGACGGGATAGAGATCGCCACCAAAATCAAAATAGGAATAAGCGTCCAAGCAATTTCGATACCTACATGGTGGGTAGTTTTGGACGGCGTTGGATTTGCTTTTGCATTGAACTTTATGGCTACAACCGCAAGTAAGAGTGTCACAAAAATGGTTATTGGAATGATAAACCAAAATGTATAAGCATCAAACCAAACAATATCTGCCATCATTTCGCTGCCAGGCTCTTGGTGCCAAATTTGCCAAGGCTTAGATTGCGCTGCAAAAGCTGTGGCTGATGCAAGTAGCACCCCCAAAAAACCGAATAAAACTGAGACAAGTCTCATCGCTAAAATTCTCCTATTAGTCCCGTATACGGGCCCCATTTACGGTGCTGTTAACACCGTTTAGCTTTCAATGCATGCAACAAACGAATCTTTGCCGAACCACATTTTAGCCTTATTAGTGCATTTAGCCTCGTAAAACCATATCAAACATAGTGTTGCAAGTGTTTGGGCTACTTTGTTGTGCGGCATTTGTGCATTTCCCACACATACCAGAGCATTAAGTAGTAATATTAAGTTAATTGATCCTCATACACAATTTCAATACGTTATTTATGGTTTTGCCCTAATATCGGCTTTTTACCTGTTATAAGGTGTGGTCTTAAGCGCATTCGAACTAAAAGCTTGCTGCATGTTACATCAAATGACACATGGCTAATTTTTTGGTGAAAAATGTGGTGGTTTCAATTAAACGCTCCTTAGGGCATGTTTGGTACTAATATTTTGATTCGGGAACGTAATTTATGAAGTTTTGCAATTTTGGCTCTCCAAAATCACACGCAGTATCTTTGGCAGCACTGTTTTTGGCAACGGTGACACTGTTTGCCATGCCAGCCGACCCAGTTTTTGCCCAAGGCGTTGTTAAATCACAACATGGTGAATGGTCTTTGGTTTGCGACACTCCGCCGGGCGCTTCATCAGAACAATGTGCATTAATGCAAAATGTCGTTGCAGAAGACCGCGAAGAGATGGGCCTTAGTGTTGTTATATTAAGAACAGCTGATCGTAAATCTGAGCTTTTACGAGTTCTAGCCCCTCTTGGTGTTTTGCTACCTAATGGCCTTGGTTTGTATATTGACGACAAAGACATCGGCAATGCATTCTTTACACGCTGCTTTAACGATGGCTGTTATGCCGAAGTGGTTTTGAAAGAAAAACTACTTGAAGCGTTTAAGACAGGAAAATCTGCAACCTTTATTGTATTCCAAACGCCTGAAGAAGGCATTGGCATCCCCATTGACCTGACTGGCTTTACCGAAGGGTTTGCAAAAATACCTTAAACTTAATTAGTTTTGATTATTTCCCTTGCATTGATTTACATCAATGCTGTTTGCAAATGAACCTTCTAAACTGCCTTTGGTTAAACAACTGGGGTAAAACATGCTTGAGATAGTAAAAACGTCCGAAAATCGAATTGATATTCATTTAACAGGTAAAGTAACAAGCGCTGAAATGGCAATTGCACTTGACGATCTGATTGAAGCATCTCAATCTTTTGAAAAGGGCAAAATGTTTTATGTCATTGAAGATTTTCAAATGCCCGAGCTTGGCGCAATAGCGGTTGAATTTTCCCGCTTACCCAAATTATTTTCTCTAATATCTAAATTTAGCAAGTGCGCTGTAGTTGCAAATGCCAGTTGGTTACGTACCGTTGCAGAAATCGAAGGCGCACTGATACCTGGGCTTGAAATTAAAAGCTTTGAAATGGGCATGGAAATAGCCGCCCAAGAGTGGCTTGAAAAGGCATAAGCACCCTGCTTTGTCAGTACAATTTATAAGACTGAATTTGTGTATTATAATCTCGCTCGTTGCAGGGAACAAATTTTGTTCTTGATTGATCTTCAATAATCCCGATATCTATGGGGGGAATCAATTATTGAAAGTAAAATCCATGGACTCGCTTATTTCTGTATTCGACGCTGACAAAGCCGAACTAGAACGCACCCTTGCAGACGCTTTAAAGGGCTGTGATGACGGCGAATTGTTTATGGAATATTCGCAGTCTGAAGGCTTAGTGTTTGATAACGGGAAATTAAAAGCTGGTAGCTTTGATACGGGCCAAGGATTTGGGTTGCGTGCTGTATCTGGTGAAGCGTCTGCTTATGCGCATTCTGGCGAAATGACACTTAGTAGCCTAAAACGTGCGGCAGATGCTGTTAGCGCTGTAAAAAGTGGCCATTCGGGCACTTATTCCGCCGCTCCCAAAGGGACAAACCGTCATTTATACAGCGAAGAGAACCCACTTTTATCACCACCCTTTGATGCCAAAGCTCAATTGTTAAAAGAGATTGATGCTTATGCGCGTGCAAAAGATCCGCGTGTGCGCCAAGTATCGACTTCCATTTCTGGCAGTTGGCAAGTGGTTGAAATTTTACGCGCTGATGGGCAATGGGTTCGTGATGTTCGCCCGCTTGTTCGCGTCAATGTTTCACTTGTCGTTGGACAAGGCGATCGCCAAGAAACTGGCTCCTATGGCATGGGCGGTAGAGCTGGTTTTGATGAATTTATTACCACGGGCAAATGGAAACATGCCGTAAATGAAGCGCTGCGTATGGCGCTGGTAAATCTTGAAGCTGTGCCTGCCCCTGCTGGCACATTTGATATTGTGCTTGGCCCAGGTTGGCCTGGCGTAATGTTGCACGAAGCTGTTGGTCATGGCCTTGAAGGTGATTTTAACCGTAAGAAAACATCTGCTTTTGCTGGGCAGCTTGGGCAACAAGTTGCGGCAAAAGGTGTGACCGTTGTGGATGATGGCACGATTTCAGAACGTCGTGGATCGCTAACCATTGATGATGAAGGCACGCCTACAGAAAACACTGTTTTGATTGAAGACGGTATTTTGGTGAACTATATGCAGGACCGCCAAAATGCGCGTCTTATGGGTATGGAACCAACAGGCAATGGTCGTCGTCAATCTTATGCGCACCAACCAATGCCACGCATGACAAATACGTATATGCATGCTGGTGAACATGACCCGCAAGAGATTATGGAATCTGTAAAAGATGGTATTTATGCTGTGTCTTTTGGTGGTGGTCAGGTAGACATTACTTCAGGAAAATTTGTATTTAACTGCACCGAGGCTTATCGCATTAGAGATGGCAAAGTTGCTGAGCCGATCAAAGGCGCGAACCTAATAGGTTCTGGCCCAGCGGCTATGAAGCGTATTTCTATGATTGGCAACGATATGGAGCTTGATCTTGGCGTTGGCATGTGTGGCAAAAACGGACAAGGCGTGCCCGTTGGCGTAGGTCAACCAACGCTACGTATGAATGAAGTAACCGTTGGCGGCACAGGCGTTTAGCGGTACTTAAAGGTGAATAGTTGTTTTGTTTTCGGCCGTCTGTTTAATAGCTTCAATGACACGTAGTAATTTCAAGCCTTCTTCGCCAGAAACAATTGGCTTGGCTTTACCCTCTATCACATCACAAAAGTGATCTATTTGAACATCTAGTGAATCTGCGACTTCAACCGTGTATGCATCGTTATTTATTGGGTTCCACCAGCTTCGCTCAACTCCATTCTTGGTGTCTTGCGACCAAATTCTTCCTGGAGGAATTTCTAGGGTACCGTGAGTTCCGCCAATAGAATAACAGTTTTGTTTTGTCGCTGGATACGCTGGATTTTCTTTAGCTGTTAATTCCCAGCTCAATGGCGACACGATCGTGTCAGAAACAGTCATTATACCCAATGCACCATTTTTAAATTGCAACAAAATTACTGTTGTATCTTCAATTTGGGTTTTGCGCGTTTTATTAGATTCGATTGCCTGAACACTGGCAATTTCACCAACTAAATATCGTATTAAATCCACATAGTGAATCAAATTAATTAAAACAGGCCCCGCCCCTTATTGGGTGCGCCATTCAACATCAAAATAATTATCAGGCTTACAAAGCCAGCAAGAAGAATGAGCGGCAACAATGTTGCCGATTACACCGCTTTTGATTTTTTCTTTTGCGACCTTAACAATGGAATTATGTCTGCGGTGATGACCAACCAAAATCTCGACGCCAGCAGTTTTTGCGGCCTCAACCAATATAGATGCAGATTGTGCATTGTCCGAAATTGGCTTTTCAATGAGAGCAGGTAGGTTTTGCGCAACACATTGCAACCCCATATCAACATGCATTTGGTTTGGTGTTGCGATGACAATTCCATCTGCTTTTTTAGCATTCAAAAATTCATCAAAAGAGGAGAACCAATCTAGCTTCAATTCGTCGGCGAACTCTTTTCCAGATGCGCTAGGATCAATCACCCCAACAACTTCAGCACGCTTTGATTTTTGCACGGCTTCTGCTTGACGCTTACCTATTAGGCCTGCACCAAGAACAACTATTTGTAATGGACTTTGCAAAGCTTTCTCTCTCCTTAACTTAAGAAAGATCAGGTTTAATTTAGCAATAGGATTGAAATGGCTTATTTTTGATGTGTTTTTTTCCACTTATTACGAAGAAATATCGTCCCTAAAATCACAATAATACCAGCAATTATTATTCCAATTACATTTCCTGCAAGTTCGCTGATAAAGGCTAAGTTGCTAGCAAACAAATATCCTAAAGCGACATATGTTGCGGTCCATATGCTAGCGCCAAAAAGCGCAATACTTGTGAAGGTAGACCACTTTATTCGCCCTGCTCCACTTAGGTAATTAATATAAGGGCATACGGGACTTAGCACAGTATGCCCCAGAAGAATGGCTACACCTTGACGTTTTTCTAATAGGCTTTGCGCTCTATCAACGAGTTTTTTTGATCTAGAAAGCGTTTTGACTTTTGAGATAACTATTGCGCCTGACATTTTTCCGCCAGCATAGCCAAGCTGATCGCCTACAAAAAAAGCCACGTACACCACTGACAAGACTTGCCACAAAACCAGATCGCCAGTGGCAACAAATCCACCAGATGCAAGCACCAATAAAGAGGATGGCACTGGTACCCCTAAGCCTGCAATTGCTACAACAACAAACACGACAATTAGGCCGTATTCTGGAATGAGAGAAAGAATTGTCTCAGTCATTTTTCTGACGCACTATTTATAGAGGTGCGATGCTTTTCAGCTGCCACCCTTATGCGTATGGTCAACTCTTCTAAGGTAATATTTAAATCAGTGGCTACTTGGCTTAGGCGCTTTCTTTTATCAACCCTTGGTGTCAAATTCATCACCTCAGCAACAATGCGTGGTGGCAAATCGTAAGACATGACCACATATCGCGGTGTCATCCATGCTTTTAATGCTTGGTCTTTGTGCAGTGGATCATTGAAATAAATAATATTTGAAACAAACGAAAATACAAAAAACAAAAGCGCCATTACCGCCGCTATCATTATTAAAACCAGTATCCAGTTTTGTTTTAGAAAGTTTTGAATCTTCATATCTAGTTCCAAATATCACTGCTTATTTCGTGGCAATATATGCAATCTATATTTTCAAGCAATATAATTTCTTATATATTACAGCTATTTAATCTAGGTTCCCCTATTCAAACCACATCCGTTAAATGCATAAGTTCTGTTTGCGCACCAGATTTATCGAATATCGAGGTATACTCAAGGCGTTTGGGATCATAGCAATAACCTTCAAAAGCTTGTTCACTTTCAAAAGAAAGAATATGTACTTCAATCGTACCATCATCGTTGCTTAAGCGGCGCTCTAAAGTGCCCTTATGTTGGGCGAGCAATGGCAAGACTTTCTCTTCATATTCTAAAAAGTCAGCAACGCCTTCTTTAGGAATACGTACTGTCATTACCATTGTAATTCTAGACGTGATTTCATTGAGAAACATTATGGGTAAAGCCTAACGGTTTTCCATTCATCTTGCAGGCCTTCGCGATCAAAGCGCAAACGGTCATGCAGACGAAATTTGCCATCGTTCCAAAACTCGATTGATAGTGGCTGTAGTCTAAAACCTGACCAATGGTCTGGTCTTGGTACTTTGCCAGTGCCAAATTTTGCTGCATATTTTGCTACGGATTTTTCCAGTGCAAATCGGCTTTCTAGCGGACGAGATTGTTTAGAAGCATGCGCACCAATGCGGCTACCTCTTGCTCTGGAATAAAAATATTCATCCGCTTCTGCATCGCTTACTGGCTCCATAATGCCGCGCATGCGTACAGATTTGCGCAATGATTTCCAGTGGAAACACACTGCCGCTAATTTTTGATCTAAAATCTCTTCACCCTTTTGACTTTCAAAATTTGTGAAGAAAACTATGCCGCGCTCATCAAAACGGCGCATTAACACCATACGAACATTTGGCAGGCCATCTTTGTCGACTGTTGCAAGCGACATGGCGGTTGGATCGTTAACCTCGGCCTCTTCAGCAAGTTTTATCCAATCCGCGAATTGCGCGAAAGGATCATTATCATGGTTTTTTTTTGCTTTATCAGTCATTCGGTCACTCTTTTTTAACCCTAATGGTGGAGTATTCTTAGCATTGCCACAACTTGTATTTATTAGGGCTTAAATGGTTAGCGTATCAAATTCGGTGAATTGTAATTCTGCATATAATATAGCAGATAAAAACAGCAATAGCGCCACCTGCAATCTTTTCAAGTCTCACCCATGCTTTACGGCTCTTTTAATTGTCGCAAGCGTTACTTTGTCTGGGTGCTCATTGACGAATAGTCTGAGCAAAGCCAATGACGAAAACTCTATTATTACAGGCTCAATCAATAAACAAGTAAGGCCAGAAGGTCTTAGTGAAGATGATGCAGAGCGCATAAAAAATGCTGTTTTACAGATTGACCCAAATAGCGAAAATACTGAAGGGTCCTCTAGTTTAATGGCGTGGAGCAACCCTGAAACAGGTAATACTGGCACAATAACTGCCATCGACAATTATATTGGCACACATGGCCAATCTTGCAAAAAATTTCGTACGACTGTCGATAGTTTCATGGGTATTTCACTTTATAACGGTGAAACTTGCGAATTACGGAAAGGCTTTTGGGTTCTTTCTTGGTTTATTCGCGATGCCGCTTAATTTTTCGCAATTATAATTGTGCATTAAAACTCTATTTTTCAAATAGAATGCGAAAAATAGTAGCAATTACGATCAATTCCCCCCATATCTGGCCTAACTTATTACAAACAAAGTAATTATGAGTCTGCTTTGCGTTTTATTGCGAGCTTGTAACTTATAATTATTTTGTATTATTTTGCGAAAGGGCGGATCCGTTGAAAAATCCATATACGGTTCTGGGAGTGAACAAAGCGTCAAATGAGAAGGATGTTAAAAGCGCCTTTCGTAAGATGGCAAAAAAGTTTCATCCCGACCAGAATCCTAATGACCCAAAAGCTCAGGCTAAATTTGCGGAAGTAAACCAAGCCTATGAAGTGCTTGGCGATACAGAAAAACGCGGTCAGTTTGACCGAGGTGAGATTGATGGCGAAGGCAAACCAAAGGGGTTTGCTGGCGGACCATTTGCTGGCGCTGGCGGACATCCGCGTGGCGCGAGAGGTCGTCAACAAGGTGGCATGGGCGGCATGGGTGGCGGAAGCAATCCATTTGGCGCAGATGCAGAAGACATCTTAAGTCAAATGTTTGGTGGCATGGGCGGCGCACAACAAGGTGGCGCAAGCCCCTTTGCCGGCGCAGGCAATCCATTTGGTGGGCAACAACGCCAACAAGCCAAACCAAAATCTGCTGATGTTAAAGTAAAAGTTGCGGTAAAATTAGACGACCTTGCAAGAGGCAAAGTAAATGTAACTCTGCCAGATGGTACCCGTGTCGCCGCCTCAATTCCAGCTGGCGCAAAAGATGGTCAAACCATTCGCCTTGCTGAAAAAGCACCACAAGCACCAATGAGCGCCCAAAAAGCTGGCGATGTATTGGCAACTTTGTTTTTCAAATCTGACCCGCGTTTTCGTGTTGAAGGTTCTGACCTAAGAGGCACTGTAAATGTGCCGTTAGATGTTGCTGTATTAGGCGGTTCTGTTTCTGTTGAAACATTAGACGGCAAAATTGCGCTAAAAGTTCCTGCATGGACAAAATCTGGAAAAGTGTTTCGCTTGAAAGGCAGAGGCTTGCCGAAAAAAGGCGGATATGGCGACCTGATGATTGTAACAAGCGTACAATTGCCAGATGAACCAGATGCAGAGCTAACCGCGCTAATGGAAAAAATGCGCGTTAGCTAACGTTCAATATTTTATCAAGTCAAATTCACTGGATTCTCGCTACAATGTGGCACTAGTGCCTATAAATCACACACCACTAGCTTGCGGCAATTAATGCTGTATGTCATATGAAGCTGTAATTACTTATTGAAAATATTGGAGTTTCTTGAATGGCGATCACCAGTGGCATAATGGCCGGCAAACGCGGTATTATTTTTGGATTAGCAAACAAACGTTCTATTGCTTGGGGCATTGCTAAATCTTGCGCGGATGCAGGTGCTGAAATTGCCTTAACCTATCAGGGTGAAGCTTTTCAAAAACGCGTAGAACCTTTAGCTAAAGAGCTGGGTGCATTTGTTGCTGGACATTGCGATGTTACTGATGCCGCTAGTATGGACGCTGTATTTGAAACGCTTGAAAAAAAGTGGGGCAAGTTAGATTTTATTGTTCATGCCATCGGTTTTTCTGACAAGGACGAACTAACAGGTCGTTATGTAGATACATCTCCTGAAAATTTTAAAATGACGATGGATATTTCAGTTTATTCATTTACTGCCCTTACCCAGCGCGCAGAAAAATTAATGAGCGACGGCGGATCAATTTTGACGCTAACGTATTACGGCGCAGAAAAAGTTATGCCGCATTACAATGTAATGGGTGTTGCAAAAGCAGCCCTTGAAGCAAGCGTGCGATATTTAGCCGTTGATCTGGGCAAACAAAACATTCGTGTGAACGCTATTTCTGCTGGCCCTATCAAAACACTTGCTGCTTCTGGCATTGGTGACTTTAGATACATCTTAAAATGGAACGAATATAACTCTCCATTACGCCGTACGGTTACGATTGAAGAAGTTGGCGATAGCGCTGTGTATTTCTTATCCGATATGTCTAGAGGCGTAACAGGTGAAATACACCATGTAGATTCTGGTTATCACAATGTTGGGATGAAGGCAGTTGATGCCCCAGATATCTCTGTAGATAAAAGCTAATTTAAAGCCAGAATATAACTAGAGATAAAATCAAATGACATCATCTAATGGTAGCCCAATAATCTACTATATTCGTCATGGTGAAACCGATTGGAATGCTCAAAGTCGCTTTCAAGGGCGTAGAGACATACCACTTAATGCTTTGGGCCGCTCGCAAGCGCAAGCCAATGGCAAACGCTTGAGCCAATTGATTGAGAACCCAGAAGCTTTTGATTTTGTCGCCAGTCCATTGGGCCGCACCCGCGAAACAATGGAAGCCATTCGATTAGAATTAGGCTTAAATGTTAAGGACTACAAAACTGACGCCCTGCTGTTAGAAATGAATTACGGTGAGCTTGAAGGTGTAACAATTCAAGAATTAGAAAATGATTACGCCGAACTTTTTAAAAGCCGTAAAAATCATCGCTGGGAATTTCAGCCGCCTAAAGGCGAAAGCCTATCAATGACAAAAGATCGCATTGCGCCGTTCTTTAAAAATATTACGCGCGACACTGTGGTTGTTGCCCATGGCGCCGTTGGGCGCACAGTACGTCAATTGCTTTTAGACATTTCATTGCACGATGCTAGCTGGTTTGAATTCCCACAGAATAAAGTATTTCGTTTCATCGACGGAAAAGAAGAAATATTATAATTGCTTTTGTCTCGATACGGCTTCACCAATTTTGTTGACCAAGTGCCGTTCTAATTCTACAATAAGCATTACAACTTAATTTTATAAAGCAGTCGGCCTTTCTATGTCACATAATACTTTCGGACATCTTTTTCGTGTAACCACTTGGGGTGAAAGCCATGGGGCTGGATTGGGCTGTATAATTGACGGATGCCCTCCCGGCATTAAATTCACAATTGCGGAAATTCAGGCTGATCTAGATTTACGCAAACCGGGCCAATCTAAACATACAACACAGCGCAAAGAAGCAGACGAAGTTAAAGTGCTTTCTGGCTATATGCCCAGTGAAAATAGTGACGATGATGAGAATACTCTCATTACCACTGGCACGCCAATTTCGATGTTAATTTGGAATACTGACCAGCGCTCTAAAGATTATTCAGAGATTAAAGACCGCTACAGACCAGGCCATGCAGATTTTACCTATGACACAAAATATGGCATTCGCGATTATCGCGGTGGTGGGCGTTCTTCTGCTAGAGAAACAGCCGCACGTGTTGCTGCTGGCGCAATCGCTCGCAAAGTTGTTCCTGGTTTAAAAGTTCGTGCTGCAATGGTGCAAATGGGAACGAAAAAAATTGACCATAACAATTGGGACTGGGAGCAAATTCGCAAGAATGATTTTTTCTGCCCAGATGCAAAAATGGCCGAAGAGTGGGATGGCTATTTAAGTGAAATTCGCAAAGGTCACTCTTCTGTTGGCGCTGTGATTGAAGTTGTTGCAGAAGGTGTGCCAGCAGGTATTGGCGCACCAGTTTATGCAAAATTAGATCAAGATATTTGTTCAGGACTAATGTCGATCAATGCTGTTAAAGGTGTTGAAATTGGCAATGGCTTTGAAGCCGCCGCGATCACAGGCATAGAAAATGCCGACGAAATGAGGATGGGCGAAAATGGCGAAGTAGAATTTTTATCCAACAATGCTGGCGGAATATTAGGCGGCATCGCAACGGGCCAACCTGTTGTGGCGCGTTTTGCAGTTAAACCAACTTCTTCTATTCTAACACCTCGCAAAAGTGTTACTGCACAAGGCGAAGAAGTTGATGTAGTAACGAAAGGCCGCCACGATCCTTGTGTTGGCATTAGAGCTGTGCCCATTGGCGAGGCCATGGTTGCTTGTGCAATTGCAGATCATTACCTTTTGCACAGAGGTCAAACAGGGCGCGTATAGAATTTTAAAGGCGCGGCAATTTTTATAGGGAATACTTTAATGCGTTTTGTACTTTCCATTTTGTTTTTATCACTTTCCGTCAGCCTATCCTTTGCACAAGATGCGTGGAAAATTACACAACTCGAAGCCTCTAGCTTTCCTGAAAATATTGTAAAAGAAACAAGAGCAATAGTGCCAACAAATGATGGCTTACCAGATGGACTGCTAGCGACAAGTGCAAGTGGTGACATTCGCCAAGCATGGTATTCTGCACCCACAACGCGCTATGCACACGGTATTTTAGGCGACAGTATCGAAGGCGGCATGCTTAAGGTTAAAACCTCACGCGGCGCAACATTGCGTTTACTATTGCCATCAACGGAAGTCTTTGAAGACAGAGCGCCACGCCTTGTGGATCTTGATGGGGATGGCAAAATTGAAGTCGTTACCATTCGAAGCTCAACATTTAGAGGCGCGGCAATAACTGTGTATGGTTTGGTTGGTAATGCACTAATCCAAAAAGCTACCACCCTTTTTATTGGTCGACAAAATCGTTGGTTAAACATTGCAGGCATCGAAGCTTATGCAGGCGTGCGCGGCAAAGAAATTGCTTATGTCGTCACCCCCCATATTGGCGGCACGCTTAAGTTCATAAAATATTTTAAAGGCAAATTACTGCCCATCGCTTCTGCTAAAGGTTTTTCGAACCATGCAATTGGTTCTCGTGAAATGAGACTGTCTGCCTCGTATGAAGTGAATGGCGACAAGCGTATAGACTTAGCCCTGCCTTCTGCTGATCGAACCAAGTTAAAAATCATAAGCATTGGCACTAGTGGCCCAAAGGTAATTGCAACAATTGATTTGCCTTCGCCAATTAACAAAGCAATTGCCACACCAGATACCGGTAGCGCTAAAGGCTTCACGGTTGGTCTTTTAAATGGGGAAGTTTATCAAGTATCAAAATGACAACCCATTACTACAGCCACCCTATGAGTGCAGAACACACCACACCACCTGGTCATCCAGAACGTGCTGACCGTGTGAAGGTGGTGAATGAAATATTGCGTAAACCAAGCTTTTACAATTTAAAAAAAGAAGAAGCGCCGCAGGCTGATGCGGCCACTTTCGAATATGCGCACCCAAAATCATTTATAAAATCTATTCAAGAAAAAATACCAGAAACTGGCCTTGTACAAATAGACAATGATACGATTGCCAGTCCAAAAAGTTTTGAGGCGGTACAATATGCAGTTGGTGCAGCACTGGCAGGCGTTGATGATGTATTTGAAAAAAAGGCCGACAATGTTTTTGCTGGCATGCGCCCCCCCGGGCACCATGCAGAAAAATCTACCGCCATGGGGTTTTGCTTTGTAAACTCAATAGCGATTGCGGCACGATACGCACAAGAAAAATACGGTGCTGAACGCATCGCGATTGTTGATTTTGATGTGCATCACGGAAATGGCACACAAGATATATTTTATGATGATAAAAGCGTGCTATTTTGTTCGACCCATCAAATGCCCTTATTTCCTGGCACTGGTGCCATTAGTGAAGAAGGCGTTGGCAATATATTCAATGCCCCTTTGAGCGCAGGTGCAGATGGTTCTGCCTTTAAAGAAGCCTTCACATCACGCATATTGCCTGCTGTGGACAATTTTGCGCCAGACTTACTGCTAATATCGGCTGGCTTTGACGCACATTACCGCGACCCATTGGCAGGGTTGAACCTAACCGCTAATGATTTTGATTGGGTAACAGGTGCTTTGATGGAATTAGCTGGAAAACATTGTGAGAATAGGCTCGTAAGCTTGTTAGAAGGTGGATATGATCTGGAAGGGCTTGCCGAATCTGTAGAAGCTCATGTAAACCGATTAATGACGGGCTAAAAGCTAGTTATAGTTAAACGCAGGATAAGTGCTATGAGCGAAAATAACTTTGAAGACATTGCAGCAATGAACTTTGAACAGTCATTGCAAGAATTAGAGCAAATTGTAGACGGCCTTGAAAAGGGCAATGTTCCACTGGATCAATCTATTTCTAAATATGAGCGCGGTGAAGCATTGCGCAACCATTGCCAAGCATTGCTAAAAGCGGCTGAAGCTAAGGTTGAGAAAATCAAAATTGGTAATGGCGGTAAAGCAATAGGCACTGAGCCATTTGACGAAAGTTGAAAAAGCCAATTAGTTTTTTTGTTTGTTCACTTTAAATTGAGTAGTAGCCAACGCAAATGTAGTGCGGCGTAATTGCTTATCGAACTCACCTGAAATAATGGCTAGATTAAATTACTTATTATAAAGGAGCTGGTGCTGTGAAATATATTAGATTGATTGCTTGGAGCGCTGTTTTCGTTTTATCAGCAGTTCT
Organism: Hyphomicrobiales bacterium; assembly: GCA_002400845.2. Lineage (GTDB taxonomy): Bacteria > Pseudomonadota > Alphaproteobacteria > Rhizobiales > Rhizobiaceae > Salaquimonas. The sequence continues at coordinate 3,210 of NVRK02000072.1, read as the reverse complement.
TATTTGGAGTGTGTTAAGCAAACAAGAAACTAAATTCACCAAATTTGGTAGTGATTTTAATTTAGTCAGAACAGACGGCACGTCGGTGAGTGGCAACGATTTTCGTGGGCGTCCACATTTGGTTTTTTTTGGCTTTACAAATTGCCCCGAAATTTGTCCCACTACCTTATTTGAAGCAACAGGCTGGCTAGAAACCCTTGGTCCTTTAGCTGACAATTTGGATGTCTATTTTATTACGGTTGACCCGGAACGCGATACGCCTGAATTCTTGAAATCATATCTTACTTCCTTCGACAAACGTATTATTGGCCTATCTGGAAGTGTTGAGGAAATAGACAAAGCCACTAAAAGCTATCATGTCTATTATAAAAAAGTAAAACTTGATGATGATGATTATACGATGGACCACACCGCAAGCGTGTTTTTAATGAAGGCCGATGGCAGTTTTATGGGAACGATCGCTTATCAAGAAAATGAAGACACCATCATTAAGAAGCTAAAGAGACTGCTGAAAAAATAAAGCAATGATAATTTTTTACGTCGTCTAAACACGCGCATCATTGACAAAGATTTAACCACTTATTTTGAAAATCGTTTACCATTTCTGTTTGCTAATTTCTAATATGCCCATGATAGTTTGCGCTCAATAATAATAAAAATAATACTGCACAGACAGGGAATACCATGAAACAGTTTTTGAAAATTACGCTTGTAGCGGGCATGACTCTTGGCCTATTGGCCAGCGCATCTATCACAGCTTCCGCAGAATCAAGCTTTGCTTATGCTGGCGGAAAAAAAGCTTACGATCAAAAAATCGCCAATGCTGCGGCCAATCTTGCTGCTAAAAAAATCGGCAAATTGCGCGGCACTATTGCCAGTACCGATAACGATGCATTCATCTCTAAAGAAATTTTGGCACAGTGGCAAAATAGCTAATCGTAAGTGTTGTTTAAAATTCACTTGAATTATTTCTCCCCTCGCCTCAAAAGCGAGGGATGATGACTTCGAAAAGAATTAGATTAGATCAATTACTTGTAGAGCAATATGGTTATGAAAGTCGTTCTCGGGCGCGCGATGCAATTTTACGCGGCTGCGTTAACGTTGATGACAAAGTAATTTTAAAACAGGGTCAAAAAGTTTTGGCCGATAGTAAAGTTTTAATTACAGATGAAGCGGCACCTTATGTTTCAAGAGCCGCTTTAAAACTTAAGTCAGCCTTAGAAAGAACAGAGTTCAAACCCCATGGTCATATCGCTTTAGACCTTGGCGCATCCACAGGTGGTTTTACACAAGTGTTGCTTGAACAAGGTGCGACAAAAGTTTGGTGTATAGATGTTGGCACAGCGCAATTGCACGAAAGCCTTTTAGGTCATCCAAAAATTGTTAACCTTGAAAATTTAAATGCCCGTGACTTGTCGCTTGAAGATTTAAAAAATGAACGGCCTTCATTTTTAGTTTCTGATTTAAGTTTTATATCTTTAAAACTTGCTCTGCCCCCTGCCCTAGATATTGCGGCATCGGGTGCTTATGGAATTTTTCTCGTTAAGCCACAATTTGAAGTTGGCAAAGAAAATATTGGCAAAGGTGGAATTGTGCGTAATCTAGACTATGCGAAAGACACTGCACGCGCTATAGCCCACTGGCTAGACAATCAAGATGATTGGAGTGTTACACACTTCATGCCTTCGCCAATAGAAGGCGGCGATGGTAACAGTGAATATTTGATGGCAGCACGAAAAAAATAATAAACTGGATATAACATGGAACAAACACTGAAAATTGATATGCTTGGTCACCAAGGTGACGGCATTGCACATAATGATAGCGGTGCTGTGTATGTTCCATTTTCGCTAGCAGGCGAAACAGTTGTCACAATTGGTGAAGGGGCTAAACCTGAATTGCTTCGTGTAGAAGAAGCGTCCCCCGATCGCATTGATGCATTTTGTCGGCACTTTACAACTTGTGGATCTTGTCAATTGCAACATTTCGACCATGACGCATATTTGGCATGGAAAACCGACATTTTAAAAACCACTTTTAAACTTGCTGGCATTACTCACGAAATTGAGCCCATTCGCCACTATGGTCGTGCCAATCGCCGCCGCGCAGTTTTTACAGGCGTTAGAACACAGGCTGGCATTTTGCTCGGCTTTTCTGAGCGAGCAACTAACAATATTGTAGGCGTTAAAGAATGCCCAATTTTGCTACCAGAAATTGAAGCTGTAATGCCATACGTTCGCGATATTAGTGTCATTTTTGCACCGCGCCAAGGTTCTATTCGTGTAACAGTTTTAGCATGTGAAAATGGCATTGATCTGTCGATTGAAATTACAAAAGAGAAAAACCAAAAGTCTGATCTTACTGCCATTCGTAAAGCCATTGCGCATGCAAGTATGGATCATTTTATTCGCCTGTCTGTTGATGGTGAAACAGTGCTTGAAAAAGAACGCCCAATTATAAAAGCTGGCATTGCAAATGTTGCACCCGCACCAGATGTATTTGTGCAAGCCAGCAAAGAAGCTGAGCAAGACATGGCTGATCTTGTGACAAAACATTTAAAGTCTTGCAAAAGAGTGGTTGATTTATATTCTGGCATTGGGCCATTTGCTTTGCGTCTTGCGCAAAAATCTGAAGTCATCGCTTCTGAATTCAGCCAATCAGCGCTTGACGCGCTTGATCGCGCTTGGCGTGACACGGGCGGTAAACTTAAAAAGATCACTGTTGAAAGACGTGACTTAACAAGACGGCCATTTGCATTCCAAGAACTTAAATACATCGACGGTGCTGTATTTGATCCGCCACGCGCTGGCGCAGAAATTCAATGCGAACACATTGCTAAATCGCGCGTTAAAAAAGTGGCCGCAGTTTCTTGCGATCCCAAAACACTGGCGCGAGATTTGAACATTTTAATCAAAGGTGGGTTTGAAATAAAATCAATCACACCTATCGATCAATTCGCCTATACGCACCACTTAGAGACAGTCGTTTTATTACAACGAAAGAAATAGACTGCACTTATTCCTTAGCTCTTCATGCTAGCTCTTTGCCATAAATTTTGCAAAGGCGGCTTGTGCTTCCTTACTTGCTAAGCGCTCGCGGAATAAAATTACTTCTTCTCGCATGCGTTCTAGAACTACTTTTCGATCACCACGAATCAACTCTCGTGTTATTCTCATTGCCTCTTGTGGCTTTGCTGCAATTTCTTTTGCG
>NVRK02000071.1 GCA_002400845.2 Hyphomicrobiales bacterium | reverse complement strand
GTGATCCACATTTTGGTGCCATTTAGCAAATAGCCATCATTGCGCTTTTCCGCTTTCAACTTCATTGATACAACATCTGAACCCGCATTTGGTTCTGACATTGCTAACGCACCAACATGCTCGCCTGAGATTAGTTTTGGTAGATATTTAGATTTTTGTGCCGCAGTACCCCAACGATTTAATTGATTTACACAAAGGTTAGAATGCGCACCATAAGACAGGCCAACAGATGCACTTGCTCGGCTAATTTCTTCAATCGCTATGCAATGCGCAAGGTAGCCCATAGCAACGCCGCCATCTTCTTCTGATACAGTAATCCCATGTAATCCCAATGCGCCCATCTTTTCCCATAGGTCCATGGGAAACTCATTGCTCTCATCAATTTGGGCGGCGCGTGGTGCAATTTCATCATTCGCAAAACGACGAACCGTTTCTCGTAATTGGTCAATGTCTTCACCGAGATTGAAATTCATTGATGGGTTAAACATGCGCTTCTCCTGATTTAGCATGGCCGACACTTCTAAGCGTCATGGCGACGTAATGATCTTCAATTTTTGAAATCGTCAGGCGGCCTTTTTCTCGGTACCAAGTGTTGACCCCAATTACAGAACCAAGCACCGACATTGCCGCTACATGCGCATCTTCAATTTTAAACAGACCTTCTTGTTGGCCTTCTTTAATCAAATCACGCACCACATATTCGTATTCGCTACGTAGCTTTTCAATTTTTGTGTGATTGTCTGGCGCGAGTGACCGCAACTCCATGAATGAGATAAAAACGGCATCTGCGCGCGGTAGATTATAAGAGATATGAAACCTTACAAAGCGATCCAATTTTTCAGCAGCGTCTAGCCCTTCAAGATCTACCGTTTTCCAAGCCTCTAACAATTGTGCCATGTGATCGCTCATTAAGCGCACTAAAATTTGTTGCTTATTGGCGAAGTGATTGTAAAGCGAACCAACATTTACGCCGACAGCTTCTGCAATCATGCGCATAGATACAGCTGCATAGCCAAGCTTAGCGATTAGCTTTAGGCTTTCGTCCAAAATTCTTAAAGCGGTCTTTCGACCATCTGAACCTTTTATACGGGCCATATTCTCAAGCTACTCCATAATTAAATGAACGTTTGTTCTTTTAAATAGCAAAAATGAATGCACGTCAAGATTTTTGCATCCTTTTGCTAAAATTGAATTGTATATTTGTGACTACTCTATCGGCAATGCTCAACAGAATTTGAAATCGTCACCATTTATTGCGTAACAAGATTTCTGCTTCTTGCATCATATTCGTGATGATATCGACAGCAGTCTCTATACTGCTTATTTGACCAATAGCTTCGCCCACAAATGCATTTGCAATTGAAGTGTCTCCATCCAAATTTGCTTGTCGCCAGCTTTGCTTGGCCTTTTCATTTGCAGCTAATGCGGCTTCATCATTATGCCAGCGATCTGAAAATTCGTTTGAGATTAAGTTAATAGAATAACGCTCGGGCCAATCTCTATCGCGCGCTACATCTGCAAAGGTTGCTCGCAATGTGTCGTCACCAGTTGCTTTAATGCCAGCCTGCCACATATTGGGATGAACAAGCGCCTCGCTTGCGGCCCAAAACCGCGAACCAACCAACACGCCATCTGCGCCAAGCATTAGACCAGCCGCTAAACCTCTTCCATCTGCCACACCGCCAGCCGCTACCAGTAAAACATTTGGCGCATGGGTTGCCAGATAATCGGCAACTTCGGGCACTAGAGTAAACGTTGCCCGTTTTTCTCCATGTCCACCTGCTTCAGCCCCTTGAGCCACAACGATATCAGCACCAATATCTACGGCATGCTTTGCATCTTTAAGGGTTTGTATTTGGCAAATTAATGGAATGTTATGCGATTTAATTTTTTTTGCATGGATTGCTGGATCGCCAAAAGATAAAAATATGGCCTTTGGTTTCTTTGACAAAACCAGATCAAGGCAATCAGGGTTCTTATCCAATGCCCATGTTATTAAACCACATCCAACGACTGTATTTCCAGCTTCGTCAAATTGCTCTTGCAACCAAATTTCGTCCCCATATCCACCGCCAATCAATCCTAAACCACCAGCATTTGTGACCGCGGATGCTAGTTTTCCACCAGAAGCAAATGCCATTGGTGCAGATATAATTGGATGTTCTATCCCCAAATATTTCGTCAAACGGGTGCTTAACATTGCCTAACCGTGATCGCGTAAATCTGCAATTACTAATCCGTCTTTGGGAAGGCTGCCAATAGAACAAAGCTGAACTTCTGCTCGCAACTTCAAAACCTCACGAATGGTTTCATGATAGTTTTTAGTATTATCAGCTTCAGTTTCTAGCTTTATTTTCAACGTGTCGTTCATATTTTCACGGCCCACTTCAATGCGTGCTTTATGAATTTCCGGGTGACGTTCTAAAAATGTTGCAACTTGTTCTGGGCGAATGAACATGCCCTTAACTTTTGTGGCTTGGTCGGCCCTGCCCTTCCAACCTGTTATGCGTTGATTGGTTCTGCCGCAGGCGCTTGTTCCGCTCATAAAGGAAGAAAGGTCGCCTGTTGCAAAGCGAATTAGTGGATAATCTTTATTAAGCGTTGTTACCAATACTTCGCCAATTTCGCCCTCCTTTACAAGTTTACCAGTGCCAGGTGTTACAATTTCAACAATCACACCTTCATCAATAATAAGCCCGTCCATTTCTTTACTCTCATAAGCGATATTACCCAAATCTGCAGTTGCATAACATTGCAAACAGCTAATACCGCGTTCTTTATAAGCATCGCGAATTTGTGGAAATAATGGGCCACCACTGACCACAGCAGATTTAATTGCACTTAGATCAAGGCCAGCTTCGTCACCTGCTAGCAATATTTTGTTTAAATAATCAGGCGTACCCGCATAGGCTGTTACGCCCATATCTGAGGCTGCTTGCGCCTGTAATTGTGTTTGCCCTGGGCCCGCCGCAAATACTGTTGCCCCAACGGCAGAAGCCGCATTGTCAAACATCATGCCTGCTGGTGTAAAGTGATACGAAAATGTATTTTGAATGATGTCGTTTTCATCTATGCCAGCGGCATGTAAAAAACGTCCAAAACGCCACCAGTCTTTTGTACGCTGGCCCATTTCGTAAATTGGCCCAGGGGACTGAAACAATTGATGAATGTTTTTTGATTGCAATGCAGACAGACCGCCCAAAGGTTTCGCTGTCTTTTGCTGCTCTACCAGATCTGCTTTTCTCAGCACTGGTAATTTTGTCAAATCATCAATGCTGTTAATTTCAGCCGCATCAACATCGTTCAACAAGTCCGAAAACGCACAGGTGTTTTCTTTTGCATTAGCAATTTGAATTGGCAAAGCCTGCGCCAAATCAGAGGCTCTCTCATCAGCAGAACGTGTTTCTAAACTGTCGTAAAATACACTCATTACAGCACCACCCTAGCTCAACCATCTTTTGCGACGACGATAAGAACGCACGTCTCTAAAGGACTTTCGACCATCATCTGACATGCCAAGATAAAATTCTTTTACATCAGGGTTTTCACGCAAATTGTCGGCTGGCCCATCCATAACAACACGTCCAGATTCTAAAATATAACCATAGTCTGCAAAGCGTAATGCAACATTGGTATTTTGCTCAGCAAGTAAAAACGAAACGCCTTCTTGCGTGTTTAAATTTTTTACAATACCGAAAATCTCTTCAACCAATTGCGGTGCAAGCCCCATTGAAGGCTCATCAAGTAAAACGGTTTCTGGTCTAGACATTAATGCGCGCCCGATAGCGCACATTTGTTGTTCGCCGCCTGAAGTATAACCAGCTTGGCTTTTGCGACGTTCTTTAAGACGAGGAAAATATTGGTAAACCATTTCAAGATCCGCCGCTACTGCGCCACGCCCATCGTTGCGCGTATAAGCGCCAGTCATTAGATTATCTTCAATTGTTAAATGCTCAAAGCAATGGCGCCCTTCCATCACTTGTATAACGCCCTGTTTTACAAGTGATGCAGGATTTAGTTCCGTAATTGATTTCCCTTTATAGGTAATCGTTCCCTTAGTTACTTCACCGCGCTCTGATTTCAATAAATTTGAAATGGCTTTTAGTGTGGTTGTTTTGCCAGCGCCGTTACCGCCAAGCAATGCCGTAATGCCACCTTTTGGAACAGACAGACTTACACCCTTCAACACCAATATGACGTGATTATAAATCACTTCAATGTTGTTGACTTCTAACAACGGTTCTTGGTTTTTTCTAGCGTCCAGCATTTCTGCCCTCTTAATTTGTGTTTGCGTAATTTGTAATGACTTAATTAGTTTTATGAATATCCTTGGCCCGTAACAGGCCAAGGACGTTTTGTTTGACTATTGTTATTTAATTACAGCGTTCTTCAATTTTATTTTCTTTTGCAAACGCTGCGCTGTCTTCTGCAATTAAGGCGTTGATAACAGTAGCGTCAGATGGACCATATTCTGAAATTTGGTTCCATTTTTTAGCTTTTGCATCCCACTGCGTAACCATGCCTAAACCTGGACCACCATGATTTTCGCAAGTGACTTTAAACGACGGACCAAAGCCTGCCATTCCAAGTGCGGCCATTTTAGCATCAGTAATATCCAATGCTTCCATGCCATCACGCATCATTGCTGGTGTTATTGCTTTGGTGTTATGCAGTGCTTGTGCTGTTTTAACAGCTTCAACTGCGAGCATTGCGGCATACATGCCACGGTTATAAAGAACCGTACCCACTTGATCGCCAGCACCTGCTGCTTTGCCTGCATCTACAACATATTTTTTAATGTCGTCAAAAACTGGAAAGTCTGACCCCACTGCGTGCATGCCAAGTGCTTTATAACCATGCGCTGCATCACCAGCTGGGATCACATCATTTTCAGAACCAGACCACCAAATGCCAATGAACTTGTCCATTGGATAACGAATGTTTGATGCTTCTTGAATAGCCACTTGGTTCATAACACCCCAACCCCACATGATAACATTGTCAGGCTTTTCGCGGCGAATTTGCAACCATTGTGATTTTTGTTCTTGGCCTGGGTGATCCACTGGGATCAACGTAAGCTTAAAGCCATGCTTCTTAGACAGTTCTTCTAAGGTACGAATTGGCTCCTTACCGTATGCAGAGTTGTGATAAAGTAGCGTAATTTTTTTGCCCTTAACGTCGCCACCATTTTCTTTCAAAATATGGTTGATCGCGATTGAAGCACCATTCCAGTAATTGGCTGGATAGTTAAATATATTCGAAAAAACTTTCCCGTTTGCTGCTGATGTGCGTCCATATCCCATTGAGTGTAGCGGAATACCATCTGCAGTTACTTTAGGAATTAACTGATACGTAATACCAGTTGAAAGAGGTTGGTACACCAAAGCGCCCATACTTTTTGTGCTCTCATAACATTCGACACCTTTTTCGGTATTATAGCCAGTTTCACATTCTACCACTTTGGCTTTTTCACCACCAATGCCGTTATCACGCTCATTTACCAGGGTAAAATAATCTGAATACCCATCAGCAAATGGTATGCCATTTGCTCCATATGGGCCAGTACGGTAACTAAGCGATGGGAAAACTAAATCTGCCATTGCTGGTGTTGCTACCAATGTTGTTACAGCAAGAACCGCTGCTATTTTAGTAAGTTTCATGTCTGATCCTCCTCCGGTTTATGACATGTTAAAATGCACATTTACGCACAAGTTTGTTTGGTCTGCCCCTAATGCGGGAAAGGCCATAGTCTTAATTTTTCCTTTGCAATACTCCAAAGCTGAGCAAAGCCATGTGGTTCCACGATTAGGAAGAACACAATTAAACCGCCAACAATTACAAATTCGAAATGCGCTGCTAGATCGATTGCCCAGCCAAATTGACCAACCATTATATTTTTCAATAATACTGGCATTAAAACCATAAAAGCTGCGCCAGCAAACGATCCAAATATTGACCCCAAGCCACCAATGATGACCATGAATAATATTAGGAATGATTTTGAAATACCAAATGCTTCACCAACTTCTACCGCGCCCAGATAGACTGAGAACAACAACGCACCTGCAACTCCAATGTAAAATGAGCTAACGGCAAATGCAGTTAATTTAGTTTTCAGAGGGTCAACACCAATAATCTCTGCGGCAATATCCATATCGCGAATTGCCATCCATTTTCTACCATTTGCACCTCTTGTTAAATTACGAGCGCCCCAAGCAAGCACAAAGACAAATGACAGGCAGAACAAATAGCTGACCCAAGGCAGAACGTTAGCGCCAGTTACTGCGTATCCTAAAATTTCGCGTTCTGGTGCTGAAATTTGCCCTGATGCAGAGTAGTTATAAAACCATGGAACTTTGTTGAATAACCAAACAAGGAAAAACTGCGCGGCCAATGTTACAACAGCCAAATAGAAGCCTTTGATCCGTAGGCTTGGTAGGCCAAACAGCCCCCCTACCAAGGCGGTGATGCCCCCAGACAACAACACGACAATTATCATATTCAAATCTGGAAAACTGGTCATAAGCTTATAAGAAGCATACGCGCCAACAGCCATAAACCCACCAGAACCAAGGCTAACCTGACCACAATATCCCGTTAGAATATTAAGTCCCATTGCAGCAATAGAATAGATGAGAAACGGTAGAAGAATTGCATTCAACCAATAATCATTCACCAAGAACGGTACGACTAAAAACGCGATGATAAGCGTTAGAAAATAGCCTCGACGATCAAAGGCAATTGGAAATGTCTGCTGATCTTTAGCGTAAGTTGTTTTAAAGTCACCTGCTTCGCGGTAGAGCATTATTACACCCTTTCAATAATTTTTTCGCCAAACAAACCTTGCGGTCTGAAGACTAGGAATAACAATGCCAACATATAGGCAAACCAGTTTTCTGTAGCGCCACCAAGGAATGGTGCACCAATTAAAAATTCAAACATTTTTTCGCCCACTCCAACAATCAAGCCGCCAATGATCGCCCCAGGAATGGAGGTAAAGCCGCCAAGCATTAATACTGGAAGCGCTTTAAGCGCGATCAAAGACAGCGAGAATTGCACCCCTGACTTAGAGCCCCACATGATGCCGGCAACAAGTGCGACAAACCCTGATATAGACCACACGATCACCCAAATTGTGCGAAGGCTAATGCCCACAGAAAGGGCCGCTTGATGGTCATCTGCAACTGCTCGTAATGCACGCCCTGTCTTTGTGTATTGTGAAAACATCACCAAAGAAGTCACTAGGATTGCGGCAAAAATTGCTGCCCATATGTCTAGATTATCCACGTAAAATCCGAAGAAGTCTTCACCGCCTAAAAAGGCCGTACTTTCTTCAAGCCAAAGGTTACCACCTTGAGGGATGCCAACGTCCATTTTTTTAACGTCACTGCCCCACATTAGGTCGCCAAACCCTTCCATGAAATAAGCAAGACCAATAGTTGCCATGAACAAAATAATAGGTTCTTGATTGACTAAGTGCTGGAGCACATATTTTTCGACTATATAAGCAAACAATATCATGACTAAAAGCGTGAAAAATATCGCTAAGAAGGTTGGCATTTGCCAACCAAAGTGATGCAAGTCAGTACCAAATATTGCATTGATTAAATGCGCGAATGGAATTTGACCATTTTGAAAACCAACCAAAGTTAGCGCTGCAAAAAGTGCCATAACGCCTTGAGCATAATTGAAAATTCCAGAAGCTTTAAAAATTAAAACAAAGCCCAGTGCAACCAACGAATACATAACGCCAGTCATTAGACCATTTAAAAAGACCTCTACGCCATAATAAAAATTAGCGGACATGTTGCCCCCCTTTACGCAAATTGTTGTTCAAAAGCACAAAAAAGATTGGAGAAATTGAAGTGTTAATCATGTGCCACTCCCAAATATGCATCGATTACATTTTGATTTGATCGCACTTCTTGCGGTGTGCCATCTCCAATTTTCTTGCCATAATCCATAACAACAACACGGTCGGCAATGTCCATCACCACCCCCATGTCGTGCTCGATGAGCGCAATCGTTGTTCCAAATTCATCATTTACATCTAAAATAAAGCGGCTCATATCTTCTTTTTCTTCAACGTTCATGCCAGCCATTGGCTCATCAAGAAGAAGAAGTTTTGGTTCTGCTGCAAGCGCTCTGCCCAACTCAACGCGTTTTTGAAGGCCGTAAGGCAACCGCCCAACTGGGGTTTTTCTGATGGTTTGTATTTCTAAAAAATCGATGACTTTTTCAACCACTTCGCGATTTTCAACCTCTTCACGCTGGGCATTTCCCCACCATAGGGTCTGGCTTAACAAACCAGCCTTCATGTGCGTTAAGCGGCCTGTCATAATATTATCGAGTGTCGACATGCCCTTAAACAAAGCAATATTTTGAAACGTTCTTGCAATGCCTTGCTTGGCAATTTGGTGCGGTTTTAGAGATTTACGCTTTTTGCCCCTAAAATGGACTTCACCTTCTTGTGGATGATAAAATCCATTAATCACATTCAGCATTGATGATTTACCAGCACCGTTTGGGCCGATAATTGCTCTTATTTCACCTTCTTTAATATCAAAGGAAATATCTTTAATCGCGACAACACCGCCAAAACGAAGTGTTATGTTTTTCATCTCCATAATGGGAGCACCAATTGTGCGACCATCAGGAGTGATATGGGAATTTACCGCGTTCATGCAGCCACCTGTTTTTTTGAATGCACTACAGCATCTCTTATTTCTAAAGTTGCCGAAATTGATCCTTTGCGACCGTCTTCGTAAGTCACTTCAGTTTGCGTAAATATTTCAGAGGAGCCGTCATAAAGCGCTTTCAAAAGATCACTGTATTTTTCGGCAATAATGTTACGACGCACTTTTTGTGTACGGGTTAGTTCATCATCATCGGCATCTAATTGTTTATGCAGAATTAAGAAACGGTGAATTTGACAGCTAGACAACATATCGTCTTGTGCAACACTTTCATTGACTTCTTCAATGTTCTTTTGGATCATTTCATAAACTTTAGGGTGCCCTGCCAACTCTTGATAAGACGCATAGGCAATGTTGTTACGCTCTGCCCAATTACCCACTGCAGTTAGGTCGATGTTTAAAAATGCCACGCATTTATCTTTGCCATCACCAAACACAACTGACTCTAAAATATTGGCATAGAACTTATGTTTGTTCTCAACAAATTTTGGCGCAAACATTGAACCATCTTTTAGCTTTCCAACATCTTTGGCACGATCAATAATTCTTAATTGACCACTGGTTTTTTCTATAAAACCAGCATCACCCGTTGCAACCCAGCCCTCTTTATCTTTAGTTTCGGCAGTGCTTTTTTTGTCTTTGAAATATTCGACAAAAGAACCAACGGAGCGGTAAAATACTTGGCCTTTTTCGTCGATTTTTAATTCTACACCCGGGCTTGGTTTGCCAACAGTATCGGCACTTACTTCGCCATCATTTTGCTGTGTAATAAAAACACTAGCTTCGGTTTGTCCATAAAGCTGTTTTATGTTTATGCCGAGTGAGCGGTAAAACTCGAACAGTTCAGGGCCAATCGCTTCGCCAGCTGTATAGCCAACACGCACACGGCTTAAGCCTAGCGTGTTTTTCAATGGCCCAGTTATCAACAATTCTCCAAGTAGATATTTTAAGTTCGCATATAGACCGACCGGTTTTCCGTCTAAAATTTTAGGGCCAACCTCTTTTGCATGCGCCATAAATACTTTAAATAACCAGCGTTTAAATTTGCCTGCATCTTCCATTCTAATTTGCACGCTTGTTAACATGCTTTCGAAATAGCGCGGTGGCGCAAAGAAATAAGTAGGCCCAACTTCACGCAGATCATGCTGCATGGTTTCGCCACTCTCTGGGCATGCAACGCAAAATCCAGAAGTGTAGGCTTGTCCAATAGAGAAGATGAAATCTCCTACCCATGCCATAGGTAGATATGCCAAAACACTGTCATTAACGCTTAGCGTATCAAATTCACATGTCGCTTTTGCAGTCTCTACAATGTTGCGATTTGAAAGCACCACACCCTTTGGGCGGCCCGTTGTGCCAGAGGTATAAAGCATCGCACAAGTATTATCGCCATTTTGGCTCTTAATTATTGCATCAAGTGTCTTTTGTAATTTTGACGATTTATCGCGGCCGTTTTGCTGAACTTCTTTAAAATCGAATAAAGAAGACTTATCGTATTTTCTCATGCCACGCGGATCAAGAAATATAATGCCCTTCATGTCTTTAAGATCGTCGATAACGTCGATTACTTTATCAACTTGCTCTTGATCTTCTGCAACGACATAACTGGCGTTACAATGATCGAGCACATATGCCATTTCTTCTGCAACAGCGTCTTTATATAATGGAACAGGAACAGCGCCAACAGATTGCGCAGCAACCATTGCCCAATAAAAGTAAGGCCTATTGCGACCCACAATAGCGATATGATCGCCCTTTTTTATGCCTAAATCTAAAAAGCCAAGCGCAAGTGCATTTACTTCCTTAGCAGTTTGAGACCATGTCCAACTTTGCCAAATGCCATATTCTTTTTCTCTATATGCTGGCGCATTTGCATATTGTATTGCATTGCGCGCAAGTAACTTTGGCACCGTATTCAATTGGTCATCCAATTGGGTATCCATCGAGATATCCAGCGCTTCAGCATTTGTGGTGTTAGTCATATTTCCTCCCAAAAATATAATTGCCCTTACTTGAATGAACCAGATCCAAATTTTCCTCAATTGGTCAATAATCTAATAATGGGGTAGCTTCATTACAGAAATATTTCTGAAATGTTGCGAATTGTTACTTGGGGATAAATAGTTCTGTTTTTTTCAAATGGCATCTTTTTATCTTAAAAAATTGTGCTAGGCTTTTTGTATGGAACGACACTCCAAAAAAGTCTCTGAGATGACACGGTCTGGCTTAAATCTAATTAAGCAGGCAATTTCTATTTACGATCAAGACCTTAGACTACTCGTTGCCAATCGGCGTTTCAAAAACTTATTCTCATTGCCAGATCATTTGATAGAAATTGGTGCTAGTTTTTCTGAGACAATTCATTATTTAGTTCAAGCTGGTGAATATGGCGACGTAGAAGATATTGATGTTTTCGTTCAAGAACGCGTTAATCAAGCAAAAGCATTTATGCCACACTATATTGAGCGTAAAAGAGCCAATGGCAGTACTATTTCGATTGAAGGAAGCCCACTTCGTCAAGGTGGGTGGGTCACGGTTTATACAGATATTTCAGATGTAAAACGCCAAGAAGAACTTTTACGCGGGCGCTCGCAAGGGCTGTCAGAACAACTTATTCGTCGCTCAGAACAGTTGGCCCTTACGAACCGAGAATTAACCTCAACCATAATAGCGCTTGAACAGGCACAGTTAGAACTGATCGAATCTGAAAGTAGATTACAATCCACCAATGCCATGATACCAGCGCACATAGCGCGCGTGGATACAGATGGCTATTATACCTATACCAACCAAAAACTTTATACGGTTATTCCTGGTAGTCCTAAAAATATTGTTGGCATGCACATGGAAAAAGCGCTTGGCGCTGAGGTCTATAAAATAGTGAGCTCTAAGTTTGATGATGCGATGCAAGGAAAAGCATCGGCTTTTGAATTTCCACTTAAAGAATCGGGCAAACAGGTGCGCCTATCTATCACCCCCGACATAAATGATGATGGAGATGTGTCTGGTGCTTATCTTTTATCGATGGATATTACAGAAGAGACTAATGCGCGCCAAGCTTTGACGCATGCAAGAAGACGAGAATTGGCAGCACAATTAACAAGCGGCCTTGCGCATGACTTTGCTAACCTACTGACTATTATTTTGGGACAACAAAATAAGCTAGAAGCGATAGAAGATTTACCAAGTAACATTCGTGAAATTGTAGCGACCACTAAAGATGCTGCATTGCGTGGTGGCACATTGCTGGATGGTTTGGGCCAATTTAATTCTATGCGCACCTTATCGCTTAAGCCTGTGAATGTTGATGTGCTGATAGACCAATTAACACGGCTTATTAGAGCTGCGCTTAACAGCGAAGAAAGCGGCATTGAATTAGAAGTTTGCAATGAAATTGACGCCCCGCAATTAATGCTAGATCAAGGGTTCATGCAAGATGCATTGTTAAACCTAGCCCTTAACGCAAAAGAAGCCATATCAGGCGCAGGCTCCATAAAGCTTAAATTCTTCAAATCACACGAAGATTGGCTAGAGGTTAAATTAACAGATAGCGGACCAGGCTTTAGCGAAGCCGCTTTGAAAAATGCCTTTACACCTTTTTTCACAACCAAAAAAGGCAAAGTTGGCAGAGGCTTGGGACTGACTACTGTATTTGATTTTGCAAAAATGAACGGTGGGCGCGTTATATTGGACAACCACCCGAATGGCGGCGCAGAGGTAACCTTACGCATTCCATACTCGCAAGTTAAGATCATAAAATCTGGTTTGGTTTTGTTGGTTGAGGATAATCCAGATATTAGAGAAACAATTCGTGGTTATCTTCAAAAAATGGGGCACACAGTTTTAGAAGCAGACAGCGCCGAAGAGGCCGAACATCTTGGAGCCTTACCTGATTTAAGTTTTGTTGTCTCAGACCTAATGTTGCAAGGCGATTTAACAGGCTATGATCTAGCAGTTAAACTTAGAAAAACAGGGGTAGATATCCCAATATACATCATAACGGGCTTACCAATATCTGATCCAATTAGAATGCAAACGGCAAATAAATTTCCTATATTATCTAAACCTTTCAGTTTTGAGCAAATGGTAGAGCAGATACAAATTAAAGATATGAGTGAGAATATTTAAATGAATGAAAACCGCCCATTGGTTACAATATTAGACGATTCTAGCGAAATTAGAGACATGCTTTCTGTCGCTTTAGAAGCGGCTGAATTTAAGACCAAATGTTATGGTCGTGCCACAGAATTTGAACGCGATATAAAAATGCTAACGCCTGCTGTGTGCATTGTTGATTTAGGCTTGCCCGATAAAGATGGGCTTACACTTGTGAACCGTTTGGCACTTGAAAGCGGAGCAGCGATTATAATAATTTCTGGGCGATCTATGCTCCAAGATAAAATTGTTGGGCTTGAACTTGGCGCTGATGATTATGTGACCAAACCATTTGAGCCAGCAGAAGTGGTTGCAAGGGTTCGTGCATTAATTCGCAGAAACAGCCCTAAAAGATTGGAAACTAAAAAGAGCATCGTGAAATTTTGTGACTGGACTGTGAATTTTACTAAATTAGAAATCACATCGCCCGATGGTAAAGCGCAAAATCTTTCTTATGCAGAAGCCCAATTGTTGCAATTATTTTTGGACGCTCCCAATAGGCTAATCAACCGCGACCAAATGCTAGATGCTTTGGGTGGACAGGCAGAAGGTAATTTTGAACGCGCAATGGATGTGCGTGTTTCTAGGCTTAGAAATAAATTAAAAGATGACCCGCAAAATCCGAAAATTATAAAAACCATTTATGGTGCTGGTTATATCTTTATAGGAAATCCGAGTTAGAATTTTCAAGTTAAAATGCGCTCATTATACTTTTATACTAGTTTACTTTCGCAAAATTTACTTTTTTAACTAATACACTATTTCAGGACTTACTTAGCCAAGGCACATTTTGTACGCTACCTAATCATGCAATTGCATTTCATCCTGAAACCATTTTTTGGAAGACGTCTAATGAATTTTGAACTCACAGAAGAGCAATCAGCAATATTCGATTTAGCAAAAGACTTTGCTGAAAAATCAATTTCGCCACACGCAATTGAATGGGACCAAGACAGGCATTTTCCTGTAGAGGTTATTAAACAATGTGCCCAGTTAGGCATGTCTGCAATTTATGTTGGGGAAGAACATGGCGGCAGCGCCCTATCGCGCTTAGATGGCACGCTAATTTTTGAGGGTTTAGCTTCTGGGTGCCCCTCTACTGCCGCATTTTTGTCGATCCACAATATGGTTACTTGGATGGTGGATAGTTTTGGCAGTGACGAAATGCGCGCCAAATGGGTTCCCAAGCTTGTCTCAATGGAAGCGATCGCCAGCTACTGCTTAACCGAACCAAACTCAGGATCAGACGCCTCTGCGCTTCGCACCAAAGCTGTAAAGAATGGTGATGATTACATCTTAAATGGCACGAAAGCATTTATTTCTGGTGGCGGCGTTTCGGATCTATATTTGGCGATGGTGCGCACAGGCGGCGATGGGCCAAAGGGTATCTCATCGGTACTGGTTGAAAATGGCACACAAGGCTTGTCATTTGGTGCTGCTGAAAAAAAGATGGGCTGGCACACGCAACCAACAACCGAAGTTCAATTTGACGACTGTAAAATTCCACAATCAAATTTGTTGGGCGTAGAGGGCAAAGGCTTTACCTATGCTATGAAAGGGCTTGACGGTGGCCGCTTAAACATTGCGGCATGCTCTTTGGGCGGTGCGCAATCTGCACTTGATAAAGCAACGCAATATGTTCAAGAGCGCAAAGCGTTTGGAAAACCAATTGCTACTTTGCAATCTATTCAATTTAAACTAGCCGATATGGAAACCGAGTTGCAAGCGGCGCGAATTTTCTTACGCCAAGCCGCATTCAAATTAGATACGAATGCGCATGATGCCAGCAAACATTGTGCAATGGCAAAACGGTTCGTGACTGATACGTGTTTTAATGTTGCAAATGAGGCGCTTCAAATTCATGGTGGCTATGGCTATTTGGCCGATTATGGCATTGAGAAAATTGTTCGTGATTTAAGAGTGCACCAAATTTTAGAAGGCACGAACGAAATTATGCGTGTTATCATTGCCCGTAATTTAATGGATGAAAACAAAGCATGAGTAGACAAATGAACACTACGGCAAACCAAGAATTAGAAGTAAATATTTGGGTTGAAAAGGCAGTTGGGCGTATTCGGCTTAACAGACCAAAAGCGCTTAATGCTCTTAATTTTGGTATGGCTGAAATTATCTACTCCGCCCTTAAAGAATGGCGCGACGATGATAATATTAAAGCTGTTTTGATCGACAGTGAAGGTGAACGCGCATTTTGTGCGGGCGGTGATGTGGCAGAAGTTTATCGCGCACGTGATACTGACATTTCAAAAGCCAATGCTTTTTTCACGACCGAGTATAATTTAAACCTAACCATTGCTGAATATCCAAAACCCTATATCGCAATTATGGATGGCATTGTTATGGGCGGCGGCATTGGCCTGTCTGGTCATGGCTCGCATCGCATTGTTACCGAGCGTACAATGCTTGCAATGCCCGAATGTGCAATAGGTTTAATACCTGATGTTGGCGCAACGTGGTTGTTGCACAATGCCCCCGGTGAACTTGGCAAATGGATGGGCATGACAGGGGCAAGGCTCAATGGTGCTGATGCAATTTATGCTGGTTTTGCAGACACATTTGTAAAATCAGACAAGTTAGAAATACTTATTGAGAATATAATAAATGGTGAGAATATTGAATATGAAATCGAGCGCGTAAGTGAGCCATTGCCCACCAGTGAGTTGGCAAGTTTGCAGAGTGAGATAAATGAAGCCTTTTCAAAGAACACCGCGCTAGAGTGCCTAGGGCATTTAAAACAAATTGTTGAGCTTGATAATAGTGTTGCAAAAGACTGGGCGCAAAATTGCGTTAAAGCTATTGAACATGGCGCGCCCTTTGCAACCATTGCAACTTTTGAAGCGCAATTAATTGCATCCAACTTTGCAAGTGCGAAAGATGCACTAATTATAGAATATCGATATGTTTCTAACGCGATTAAAGGCACAGATTTTTTTGAAGGCGTGAGAGCCATGCTGATTGATAAAGACAAGAACCCAAAATGGAACCCCACCTCATTGGAACAGGTTTCTATCGATGACGTTAAAGCTTGCTTTGCATCACTTGGCGACAAAGAATTAATTTTCGAAAAATAAAACAGGGAATAGAACATGAAAATTGGATTTATAGGCCTTGGTAATATGGGGCTTCCGATGGCAAAAAATCTGTTAGCGGCAGGCCATGATGTTGTTGGATTTGATGCAGGTGAACCTGCTATTATAGCGGCTAAAGAAGCTGGATTAAAAATGGCAACTAGCGTGACAAAAGCAGCGCAAGGTGCGCAAGCAGTTATAACAATGTTGCCCAATGGCGCTATATCAAAGACAGTTTCTATAGAGGTTTTTGCAGCTCTTGAAAAAGGCTCGATTCTTCTAGACTGTTCAACCATTGATGTAGAAAGCGCGCAGGAAATTCATGCATCAGCAGAAGCTGTCGATATTTTATGCTTAGATGCACCCGTGTCTGGCGGCATTGGCGGCGCGGCGGCTGGTACACTTACCTTTATGGTTGGTGGCACTGACCAAGCCTTTGAACAGGGCAAGCCTTTGTTTGAAATTATGGGCGGCAAGATTGTTCATTGTGGTAAGGGCGGAGATGGACAAGCGGTAAAAATATGCAACAATATGCAATTAGCCATTTCTATGACGGGCGCATGTGAAGCATTTTTGCTGGGTGAAAAATTGGGTCTTAATCCAGAAAAATTATTCGACGTTATGTCTACTTCTTCTGGTTCGTGCTGGGCTATAAATTCTTATTGCCCTGTCCCAAATGTTGGCCCAACCAGTCCAGCAGACAATGAATATAAAGCAGGGTTTACGACCGCGATGATTGTTAAAGACACAAGTCTTGCGCAACAAGCCGCAAACAATTGCGGCGCACCAATCCCCCTTGGAAAGCATGCAGGCGAACTGTACCAAGAAATGATGGATGCAGGCCTTGGCGATATGGATTTTTCTGGCATGATAAACTTCTTACGAACTCACAAAAGCAATAGCTAAAATAAGGGCACCAAAATGAGCGATACAGTATTACATGAACAAAAAGGCCGCGTGGCACTTTTAACCCTCAACAGACCCCAAGCGCTAAACGCGCTTAATGCTGAATTGGTAACAACGCTTACCAACAAAGTTGAAGAATTGGCAGCGGATGAAAACACTGGCTGCATTGTTATAACGGGTTCAAAAAAAGCATTTGCGGCTGGCGCAGACATTAAAGAAATGAAAGACAAATCTTTTGTAGATGTTTCAATGAACCGTTTGTTTGGTGAAGTTTCTGCCATTGAAAATTGTCGCACACCCATTATTGCCGCGGTAAATGGATATGCACTTGGTGGTGGGTGTGAAATTTCTATGATGTGCGATATGATTTTTGCATCTGACACAGCAAAATTTGGACAACCAGAACTAAAACTTGGCACCATTCCAGGCATTGGCGGTTCGCAACGTTTAACCAGGGCGGTTGGTAAAGCTTTAGCAATGGACCTTTGCTTAACATGCCGCATGATGGACGCAGAAGAAGCGCTTCGAAGTGGTTTGGTTGCTCGTGTTATTCCTAGTGATGACCTGCTTGAAGAAACTTTAAAAGCTGCAACAACTATTGCAGATTTTTCTCGCCCTGTTGTTCAAATGACAAAAGATGTGGTGAACCGCGCCTTTGAACTAACACTGGCTGAGGGCCTTAATTATGAGCGTGAAAAATTTTACACAACATTTGCGCTAGAAGACCAAAAAGAAGGCATGTCTGCTTTTGCTGAAAAGCGTAAGCCAAATTTCAAACACAAATAGCTAATGCCTCAAATCCATTTAGGAACATAATATGCAATTAAATAATTCAATCGCGGCTGTTATTTCTGGTGGCGCATCGGGTCTTGGTGAAACCACAGCTAGGGCACTTGCAGAAAAAGGCGTAAAAGTTGCAATCTTCGACTTGAATGAAGAACAAGGTACAAAAGTAGCTAACGACCTTGGCGGTGTATTTTGTAAAGTTGATGTTTCAGATTCTGCAAGTGTTACTGCGGCATTTGAAAAAGCGCGTGCAGCAAATGGACAAGAGCGTATCGTTGTTAATTGTGCAGGCATTGCCCCTGCCGCAAAGACAGTTTCACGCGGTGAAGCACATGATCCAGCGCTTTATGCAAAAGTCATTGCAGTGAACCTGATTGGCTCGTTTAACATTGCATCACAGGCCGCAGTGGGTATGGCAGCAGCAGACGAATTACCAAGCAAGGAGCGCGGTGTGATTATCAACACGGCCTCTGTTGCGGCCTATGATGGACAAGTTGGGCAAATTGCTTATGCAGCGTCTAAGGGCGGCATCGTTGCCATGACCCTGCCAATGGCACGTGACCTTGCAGACAAGAGTATACGTGTGATGGTGATTGCGCCGGGCATTATGAAAACACCAATGGTGGCAAGTTTTCCGCAAGAAGTGCAAGACGCTTTGGCGGCGCAAATTCCCTTCCCTTCACGCCTTGGTGAACCATCTGAATATGCACAATTGGCAATGCACATTTGCGAAAATGAAATGCTGAACGGCGAAGTCATTCGTCTTGATGGCGCTATAAGAATGGCACCTCGTTAAGCAGATAAAACGACACACAATAAAATTGTAAATACAAAATATACATATTGACGTTGCATCTATTGCCCCCCAATTTGCAACCTATTTTATTAACGAATCAATTTATAATTTTGGGGATACGATGTCTGTTATTTAGTATTAAAATAACGACATTAATTTTAGAATATGACTTTAAGAATAATTCATATTATTGATTATACAGTGGCATTGTTATGCATATTTAAACATCATTTAGCAAATTAATGGGAGATGGTTGAAATGCGTCTTCAACAAAAAATTGTCTTGTTTGCCTTGTCCTTTACTGGGGCTTCTCTCGTGGTTTTACAGACACTTGTCTATAATGGTTTTTGCGTGGCAGAACGAAGGTGGTTGGGTGAACAAGAAATGTTCGACATTGCTAAGCAAAGAGTGTTCGAACATTATCCGCCCCAAAGCTTTCGTGTACCAGGTGTGTTTTCCAAAAAGATTGAACGTCATGTCCAGTACAAAGATTTTGACGATTTTGTAAACCGTAATCCTAATTGTTGCCGCTTATCACAGACTGGCTGGAAAGGCCTATCTGTTGATTTTATTTATCGACTAAGAGGGTATTCAGCTGGCTTCGTAAGAGTAGAATATGCGGCCGATGCAGATAAATTAAATTCAGATGCTAAATCTGAAATTGCAGGTACCGTCGCTTTTTTTAAAGCGCGCGGAAAAGAGTACGTACCAAACAAAGGGAATTTGTCTTTCGTGCCGTTAGATAATTGCGGCAATGTATGGCAAGGTTTTTAAAGGGGTTACTAGAAAATGGCATTACCAACAGCAACTCAAAAATCTAAACACCTGTAATTCACTGAAATGAATATGGGATGATACTTCGTTTATTTGGATTAATTTCTAAGGGACGTTTTAGGGGTGGCACGGCGCGTTGATGGCAATTTGGTCGCTCGCAAATTCTGCATGATATGCCGATAGGCTCAAAAGATTCGGCCCTTTGAATATCCATATCATCGCCATAGACTAATTGATTTGCGTGCTTAATTTCACAGCCCAATGACAGTGCATAGCGTTGCACAGGATCACGAAATCCTAGCCCATCTTTTTTTATTTCTATGGCTAGACAAAGATATTTTGCACCGTCTGGTGTTTCGGCCAATTGCCTGCAAATTTTGCCGGGTGACGCAAAAGCAGAATGCACAATCCATAATGGGCAAGTAGAACCAAATCTTGCAAATTGAAGTTTGGTGGCACTATGACGTTTGGTAATATTGCCAGCTTGGTCTACACGGGCAAAGAAAAAAGGAACGCCCTTTTGGGCTGGTCTTTGCAATGTGCTTAAGCGGTGCGCAACTTGGTCTAAGCTGGCTTCAAAATGACGGGCTATGATTTGCAAATCATGACGGGCCTCTACCGCAAAATCTAAAAACTTTGTGTAAGGCATCATACACGCCCCCGCGAAGTAATTGGCT
The DNA here is from genome assembly GCA_002400845.2 of Hyphomicrobiales bacterium. GTDB lineage: Bacteria > Pseudomonadota > Alphaproteobacteria > Rhizobiales > Rhizobiaceae > Salaquimonas. The sequence goes on along the minus strand of NVRK02000071.1, from coordinate 1,208 downwards.
AGCCCAATGCGGCAAATGGCTTTTGCATCTTGCGATCTAAATTTGGCATCTTCGATCGTTTGCTCAATTTCAGCGTGGTGCTCAATAAGCGCTATTTGATGCGCCATTTGAAAAATGTGGGTAGATCTTGGTTTCATACGATTTAAGGTTAGCACTGCGCTCGATGCATCGAACTCTCTAATAGGAGTGTTTGCATCTGTACCATCTGACAAGACCACATGAATGCCAATGTCTTTGTCTAGGTATTTCAACAGTGCTTGAAAATGATCATTTGTTACTGCATTTAATTGCTTTGCCAACGTTTCTGCTGCGATATCCAATATATGGATATAATTGTCGTTGTAATGGAAAAAATCACGCACTTCTTCAAAAGGCGTTGGCTCGTCTAAAATTCCTGAACGCTCTAACGTATCATCAATTTCGGCAAGTCTTTCACTCGCACCGCGCATGGCCTGATGCATGTTTAAAAATGACCGCGCAATATTAGGGGTGCCTTGCGCAAACATTTTTAATTCGCGTGACGAAGGAGGCGCGCCCTTAAACAAAGGATCAGCAATTGCTTCTAATAAATCCGCTAACAAGCGATCGCTGTCATTGTCTGAAAGTGATGCAATTGAAATATCAAATACCTCAGCAAGACTTAACAATACCGATGCCGTAACGTGGCGTTGATTGTTTTCTAACTGATTGAGATAGCTGGTGGAGATAGACAATTTGCTTGCCATGCCTGCTTGGGTAAGGACGTTGGTGTCTCGCAACTCGCGTATGGTTTGACCAATAAACAGTTTTCTGTTGCGCATTGTTACTCGCCTCGCTTAAGCTTCAAATGTTTACTTTTATACTTTTACAATTTGCAAATGTTGCAAAATTATCATTTTTACTATTTCAGTACTTACCCAAATTGGCAATATCGCTTAAAGTCTAATTGTATTTAATTGCTACCAAGCCAATTATTAGCTTTAAAACCGAGGAAGAACTATGCGGGAAATATTAGAGCAACTTGAAATAAAACGCGCCGAGGCCGCCCTTGGCGGTGGACAAAGACGCATTGACGCTCAACACGCAAAGGGCAAACTCACCGCCCGTGAACGCCTAGACGTGCTGTTCGATGAAGGCAGTTTTGAAGAATACGACACCTTCAAAACGCATCGTTGCACAGACTTTGGCATGGAGACACAAATAATACCCGGCGATGGCGTCGTGACTGG